>JAJYKL010000124.1 GCA_021788625.1 Chloroflexota bacterium | reverse complement strand
GTCGCCCCGTAGCGGAAGCGGACGATGTAGGGTGCATACAGCACGTTAGAGCCTGAGTTGAATGCATCAGACATCGACATCTCAGTGCCGGGGTCGCTGCCAGGGCCGGGGTTGGTGTTCGGCTCACAAGCAGGCCGGCCGGTGTAGTCGGTGGCCTCGACTGCGACCAGGTCCTGGTCGGAACTCAGCACCACACTACCGACCGTAAAGTTGACAGGCACTGCTCCGTCCGGCGGAGTCCCTACGGTGACGTTCATCCGCTTGTTCGACGCAACGTTACTCTCTGTCGCGCTGAAGGCAGTTGAACCATCCTGATAATAGTACGTGATGACCACAGTTGCCTGCGTGCCAGACACGTTCATGTAGGCGTACGTGGTTGTGCCGGTCCCATATGGCATTGTCAGGTCCGCACGAGCAATGTTCGCTACACTCACCATAACACCCATTGCCAGAGTTATGGCAGAAGCCGAGCGCATAAATTTACTTAGAACTCTCATCGGGTACTCCTTTACGGGGTGTCTCGCCTTAAATTTAGAGCCACTTGTCAGTTGGTCACTTTGATAATAGAGGCCGTACCGTCCCGCGTATATAACTCAATAGGGTTAACCTGGGCCAGTGGAGGGGTTAGTCTATATAACCGAGCTTTCGCAATCTTTCTGAAAGATGTTGCTCACTTTGCGCATCAAACGCATTCGTATCTGATCGTGTGTCGTAACGTGTTATGACGGGATCCACGTCGACCCCGCAGTAGTTCATAATCCACCGGCTAACATCATCTATACCTTTAATGGGGAAAGGCGGCATTGCGTTCGATGCGCACACTCCATTTGACGAGTGATTCGCGGAATATGGCGCGGAGCTCTCATACAAGGTTTGATAGTTGCCATAGTGTTGGGATTCGATCCAGTAATTATCGTTTAAATTGTCGAAATTTCTAAATGGTTCAACTATTAAATCCGGTGATAGGTCCAATTCAGGACCGGTGTATATGTCACGGTTATGGTAAACTGCTTTAATCACTTTACTATGCGTCTTTGGGTCATAAATATTAAGAAGCTTATCGCTTAGCTCGGTAAGCAAGTTATTGTATTCATTCCCTTCTCTGACAACCCCTTGGGGCTCCCTGCCATACAAGTTAACTCGTATGCCCTCCGTATCCGCGAACCATGCCCTGGTATGCTGCCAATCAACTTGCTGGTTGTAGAAATGCGATTCCATTTGCCGGACAACGGACGCAGTACCAACGATCGATCGCTTGACTCTTCTTAATACACCTTGTTTTTTGGCCCAACTGATAAGTTTGACTAACCGCGATTTATTGTTCCCAAATGTTCCTGTTATTTTGATGTAACCTTGTTGAACGAGCCACGCATTTATGTAAAAACGTTGCGCACAAGGTGCAAAGCCATGGTCAGACATAAGTATTACAAGCGTGTCGGGTCCAACCATGCTTACTAATTCCCCTAGGGCCCGGTCTAACTCAACGTAATGGTCCCCAATTGCATTTGTATATACCTCAGTCGGATGCAATGGGTGTTGAGCGTCCATATCCGCCCAAAAAAAGTGCTGTAATCTGTCCAGTTCGGTAAATACAACTGCGCCAAAATCCCAATCCATGTTTCGTAGTAAATCCTTGGCGGTTACTACCCTTTGACGAACCTGCCTGTGCATCTTTTCAACATAGGAACCGCGTTCCTCACCGAATTCCAAAGGCTCCGCATCGATCGTGTAACCTTGTTTGATTAACTCACGCCCGAGTTTTGCTGGGTAAGTAAACGGCGAGTCGGAGTCCGGGGTCATTAACCCACAGACGAGCCAACCGTTGACCGGCCTCGGTGGGTATGCCATGGGCATGTTCAACAGGGCGACGCGCTTTCCATGCAGGCTCAACGTCTCCCAAAAGAAGGGGACGCGCACATGGTTGGAGTTAGTGAACTCGTAACTGTACGAGTGCGCGATCTGGCGCATGAACCCATACACGCCATGTGTTCCCGGATTTGTAGCGGTGGCGAAGGTTGTCCATGCGGTGGGACTCTCAGGGCGGATGGTCGATGGCAGAGGAGCGATGAATCCCTGCCGTATCAATGCGGCGAGGTTCGGTAGTCTGCTAGACGCCAACAAAGGGTTAACTATGCGCGGTTCAGCGCCGTCCCAGCCGATAAAGAGGACTCGCGCGTGTTTGTGGTTGTCGTTTTCGGGGGTCATCTGGTTAGGATTACACATTCAACCTTGCTGATCTTCACAGTGGTGGGGATCACTCCGAGAAACCCCGTCTGCACTGGTGTTACTACGAGGTTATCCCATTCCTTACCTTGTACGCCTTCCCAGTCTCCAAAGAGCCGTTGGAACTGTCCAACCGGCAGGCTGCTAACATAAGTTGAGAAGGGCCGTTTCGTCTCAAGTGCAACCGCGTTGGTTCTTAACACGGATTCATCGCCCCGCTGAAAGTTAAGTTGCAGGGGCGCAGGGCGACCTATAAGGGTAGCTATTGGGTAATCGATAGTGAAGGTCACGCGTATGAGCCCACAACTCGTTGGCCGATCAAGTTGTACGACCAGTCGTCTGCCGTCCCAAGCGTTCTGCCGGAATGCAACGTTTTCGGTTGCGAGCCGCCTTATGCGTTGCCTGGGGCGCAAAACGTAGAACCCATCATCGTGCGGCTGATCGCGCTGCAGTTCATAATTCTCATAGATACCCTCAAAAATGATCGGCAGTCGAGTTATCTGTTGTACACCGTCGATGAGGTGAGTGCCCACTCCATCTGTGGCGTATACGATCGCTCCCGAAGGGCGTAAACGATCCAGGCCGCGGACGTACATCCACTGCAGTGCCTCCGTGTGGGCGTTATGGGCCAACACGATCGGCGCAATCAACTCCCTGTGAGTAGCAATGGCTATGTAATTTTCAAAAGGGAAATTGAGGAGTGGCCCCGTGCTGTTCTGTAGTTCCGACCAAAGGCCCGCGGGTAGGATGTCCCCCGACTTTGCCGCAGAGGCAACTGAGTCGATGGCCCTCAACTTTCCGGCAGGTGTGATTTGCCCTTTGACGACCCCCGTTAGCAGTGTTTGTGTAGTGTAGGTACTGGTGTTGGCCCTGACAGCCACGAGCACGATGAAGAGGACGCCCCAAGCGACTGCGGAAAGTTTGATCCCGGTGACCCATTCGTTGGCGGAGATGAGGAACAGAAAAATAAAGGGCAGCGCTCCCCTGATGATGTGGATGTCATCACTCCGGACGGTGACACTTTTAAGCTGTAACGCAGCAAAAATCATCAATCCTAGAAGCAGGTATTCCTTTTCCCCGCGAGATACCAGTATGCCCCTAACCGTCATTGCCCCTGTTACGAACAGGACGGCAAACAGGCCGATTGTGGGTAAGGGCTGGAGCCCCCATGGCGAAGCCATGGTAAGGTCATAGCCGCGTATGGTCTCAAGGGCGTATCTCTGGTAATCCAGGAAATGATTATAGTTGGGCGACGTTAACTCAAACGTGGCATCCAACAGTAGGTTGACCAGTGCGAACAGAAGCACGGTTCCGAACACTACCCATAGAACCGATCGAACCGCAGGTGAATTGGGTTGATGCCTTGGCGCTAGCGTGCCCAAGAGGACGTAGCCGGCTCCAACCAGGACGACCGAGGTAACAGCCAGCAGCCCCAGATCAACTGATGCCAGTTGAGCAACCACGCACACCAATGCAGAAAGCACTGTCCATGCGGCCCTCTGAAACTTGGTTGTGCTGAAAAGCGCCCTGTGCAGAACCACTGCCGCGAGCACCATAAGGAAGGGTCGGAAAGCTGCAAAATCGATCAGTTGCAGTATCCACACACCCGCATATACGAGGATCGCCTCACGCCAGCTGACGGATCCAATTAACGCCAGAGTGCCGGCAAGCAGAATGATACTGGTAGCCTCGAGGCTGATAATGATATACGGGTAGGCGGCTAACGGGGAACCACTACCTTGTGCTAACGTGCCAATCCAAGTGATGACCTGCGGGAGCAGGCCATATGTATAGGTAAAGTCTCTTCCGCTGATCTGGCCCTGCTGCAGTAAGGCGGCTAAGGATGAAATCCAGGATACCTTTAGGCTGACCTTTCCGGAGTCAAGTATGGTCTCGGGGGCGTTTAAAAAAGAGAAATAGAGAAGCCCCAGGCTACCAACGAGAATGACACTCGCCTTAGCAGGAAAGGGACTGTTATGACGCCGATTTGATGTCAACATACCGACGAGCGCCAGGCGATGTTACTCACCAACCCAATAGGGATCACGGTAGTCGGCATTACCCGAAGTTACTTGCACCGGGTTTGATCCATCGAGGCCTACAACGTACAACTGCCACCGCTCCCCATCACTCTGTCTACCGCTGTAGATGATTTTGTCGTCCCCCACCCAGGCCGCCTGAGTGTATTGGCCGTGCCCCGATGTAACCATGTGGAGCTCGCTGCCGTCGGCGTTGACGACAGCCAGGTTGTAATCCAGTGAGCCGAATACCTGGATTCCGAATAAGATCATTTTCCCGTCGGGTGAGTAGCGAGGCCTGATTAGGACGTAACCCTTCCTGCTGTAGAAGGGCTTCACGTCACTTCCATCTGGGTTCATCGTGTAAATCTCGAAGCTTCCCGAACGGTCTGAGGCGAAAATGACGTGCGATCCGTCCGGTGACCACGCAGGGGTTATATCGTTCGAGGGGTTGTTTGTCAGGTTGTGCTCATCGGATCCGTTCACGTTTGCTATGTACACCTCCATGTTGCCGTCACGGTTAGATTGGTAGAGGACCCTCGTGCCGTCCGGGCTCAGGGCTGGTGAGAAATTGCCCCCCTTACCCTTCTGAACTGTGACAGGATGTTGATTTGTTCCATCGTAATTCATCATATAGACCTCAAGGTCGTTGTTCCCGCTTCTCCCGCTATTGAAAACAATGTGTTTGCCATCTACTGACCAGAACGGCTCAGCATCACCGGGGTTGGGTGACGAGGTTAGAATTTGCGACTTACCGCTGTTCATGTCCAAGATGCCAATCTCGAACACACCGGAGGCGTTCGTGGCGTAGGCCACTTTACCGCCAATCTGGGATAAAGATGGATGCTGGGATACCACGGTGCCACGTACTTGATTCTCGGGAATGGTCGTAGGCGGCGGGACCGTAATGACAATACGAGTGGGTAGCCCTGTGGCTTGTGTGGTAAGTGCACTGCTCAAGGGTGAAACTGTAGCTCCTCCAGTACGGCAGCTAGCCAGGAAGAGTAAATTGATTACGACGATTGCCAGATTCCGTCTGTTTATCGGGGGGATTTCTCTCATGTATATAACGCCGCCTCCACCGGTTCTACCGGTGCTGTAAAGCATTGCCTGTATGGCCGGATACCTAGTCTATGACGAGCAATACCGCTTTCCCCACCCGATGAGCAACTTGCATCGCTGGGTTCGTTAGCAGTTGTTCTTTCAGGATGGCCTGTCTGTCTCCTGAAGTCAATGGCTTTGCCCCGATATATATATATCGGTACCCCTGTGCCACCAGCCAATGTGCTGACTCCGGTTGTGACATATCACGCGCATTGAGTTCCTTCACCAAAGCCAGTTCGCTACTCGAAGTGCGCGTCGCACTCGTTTTTTCCTGCGCCGCAGCCATGAGCATTATGTTTGTTTGATGCTGTGTATAAAAAGGGATCCACCAAGCTGCGTCTTGCCCAACCGTATAAGTGTTAAGCGCCACATAGCTCAGTCCCGCAATCTTCTCCTGTGTGGGGATGTTCTGTCGAATCCATTGTAGCAGCTTCACGTCATCTGGCAGCACATACACTGAGTCTACCGGCACGGGTGGCAGCCGGCTAATGCCCCAAACTCCCACCAATACAATACAGGCCAGCGTAAGCAGCCGAATATACTCGTGGCGGTTGACAAGTGCTTCTGTCAACATACCAAACGCTAAACCCGCGAGCCCTGCCACAACAATGTAAAAGGTGAGCGTGAGGTGAAACTCATCCACCAGCCCGGTGCGGTGAATGCCGAACAGGTTCGGGTAGGTCGCCAGAAGACACAGGATCACCCCCGCAGGCAACCACAGCGACTCACGCCGCCAGACCAGGGCAACGACCACGCCAGCGACGGCTACCCACCATATCCATAAACTGTCCCCGTCCAGGCCCGATTGCGATACGCTGGCGATATTGGGTGACGTGGAGGGTTGTGCAGATGCGCTGGTTGGCGGCAGGTCAGTGCTGACTATCCGCTGTACGTCTGCGCCCAGGTTGCTCTGAAAAATGACCGCCATCCGTGGCAAGCCAATAAAAACCGCTAGCACCGCGATGGCGGCTGTGCGGCCAATAGTAGCCCGCACGGCCTCACCCAAGTTGCGTCTTTTCCAGTACCAAGCGGCCGTGTGGTGCAGGACAAGCGCGATGCAGATCATAATGAACAGAACCGCCACCTTGTACTGCGCCATTCCCAGCCCGGCGATGACCAGCGCCACAGTTGGATACTGAGCCATATTGCTGCGTTTGCGAGGCTGCCTCAACACGTGGCTCAGGAGCACCAGCGCCGCGATGAGAATGACCTGGCCGGTTAACTGCGTGTAACGCCCCCAGAACAGGAACGCGTAGGGGTAGCTAGACACGAACCCGCCCACCACCATCGCAAAGATCCCGCCCCATGGGCTGCGCGTCCACTGGCGCACCAGCGCGTAGAGCCCAAGTATGACAGCGAAGTTCGCAATTTGTCCCACCATCAGCACGGCAAACTCGGCGCTTGTGCCGCGCATCCAGGCGTACATGGCGGCGAAGGCGTGGAAGCCGTAGTGATAGGTGAAGGTCGTCGCATCATCATAAGGCTGCCACGAGCTGAACAAGCCGCCGTTGTTCAGGATGAGTTGCGTAATGATTGTATGGTGCACTGAGTCGCCGAAGAGAGGAGCAACCAGCCCTTGGATGGCAGCCAGGCGCGTGGTGAGGAGAGCGGCAGCCACCAAAGTAAATGCTATATAAGCTAGCTTGTCCGCCTGCCACTCGGCACGCGGTAGACCCGGCGGGCGGTAGAGCAGCCAAGCTGTTGCCAATGCTGCGATCAGCCACGGCGTCCACCAGCCCAGTTGGATGTGAAGCACGTAGCAGACTTCCAGCATTACAACGTAGAACGCGACACTGACCCCCGGCGCGATGCACAGTCGCGAGAGCCAATCGATGTGCCGGAAGGCGCGGAAGCCGTTGAGGATAGCAAGACCCGGCAGGAAGGTGATCGCCAGTGCGATGGTCGTAGCGAGGAAGGCTGACGGCAACTTCAGTATCAGGTCGCTCAGTTGACTCATTATTCTTCCACGTACAAGATGGTCTTCACGCTATAATCCAGCCCGTCGTCGCATATCCAGATCCATATTGCCGTGCGACCGACCAGGACTAATTGTACGATATGGACTCCGTCACGCCATCCATCATCCTCCCTCACGGTGGCACGCTGATCGACCGCGTGCTCACCGGCGACGCACTCGCTGACGCACAGGCTCGCGCCGCAGGCCTGCCTCAGATCCCACTCGCCCCCGTCAACCTGGCTGACCTGGAGCTGATCGCCACCGGCATCGTCTCGCCGCTGGCCGGCTTCATGGGCCACGACGACTACATCCGCGTGGTGCGTGAGATGCACCTGGCTTCCGGCCTGGTGTGGTCCATCCCCCTCACGCTGGCCGTCTCGGCTGACCAGGCTGCAACGATTCGCGAGGGCCAGGAGGTCGCGTTGTGCGAGGGCGAGCGGGTGCTGGCCGTCATGACCGTCGCCGACAAGTTCGCCTACGACAAGCAGTTGGAGGCGCGCGAGGTGTATCGCACCACCGACGAGGCTCACCCCGGCGTCGCGCGCGTTTATCGCCAGGGCGATGTTTTGCTGGGCGGCGACCTGTGGCTGGTCGATTGGCCCAGCGCCAAACTCTCCGAGTTTCCCGACCGCCGTTTCACTCCTGCCCAGACGCGCCAGATGTTCACCGAGCGCGGCTGGCGGCGCGTGGTCGGCTTCCAGACCCGCAACCCCATCCACCGCGCGCATGAGTACATCCAGAAGACGGCGCTGGAGATCGTGGATGGCCTCTTCATTAACCCCCTGGTGGGCGAGACCAAGGCCGACGACATCCCCGCCGATGTGCGCATGGCCAGCTACGACGTGCTGCTGCGCAGCTACTACCCGGCCGACCGCGTGTTGCTGGGCGTCTTCCCGGCCGCCATGCGTTACGCCGGCCCGCGCGAGGCCATCTTCCACGCTCTGTGCCGCAAGAACTTCGGCTGTACGCACTTCATCGTCGGGCGTGACCATGCCGGCGTGGGCCGGTATTACGGCACCTACGACGCACAGCACATCTTCGAGGAATTCACGCCCCAGGAGATCGGCATCACGCCGCTCTACTTCGAGAACACCTTCTACTGCCGCCGCTGCGGCGGCATTGTCTCGGCCAAGACCTGCCCGCACGGTCCGGAAGACCGGGTCAGCTTGAGTGGCACGCAGGTGCGCCGCATGCTGGAAGAAGGCCAGCCTCTGCCATCCGAGTTCACCCGCCCCGAGATCAGCCAGGTGCTCATCGAAGGGCTGCGCCGCCGCAATCATAAACTGGCAATATAAAATCCAAAATCGCTACGATGGAACACAAAGGCTTTACGATCTGGTTTACCGGGCTGTCGGGTGCAGGCAAGTCCACGCTGGCGGGCCTGCTGGAGAAGGAGCTGCGCTCGTGCGGCATGAGGGTGGAGGTGCTGGACGGCGATGTCATCCGCACGCACCTGAGTAAGGGGCTGGGGTTCTCGAAGGAGGATCGCGACACGAACATCCGCCGTATCGGCTGGGTGTGCCAGGTGCTCACCCGCAATGGCGTGGTGGCCATCGCCGCCGCCATCTCGCCCTATCGCGACATCCGCGACGAGGTGCGTTCGCACGTCGGCAACTTCGTTGAGGTGTACATGGAGGCGCCCATCGCCGTGCTCGCCGAGCGCGACGTAAAGGGGCTCTATAAAAAGGCGCTGGCCGGCGAGATCAAGAATTTCACCGGCGTCTCGGATCCCTATGAGCCGCCGCTCAATCCCGAGGTGGTCTGCCACACCGACCACGAGACGGTGGGCGAGAGCCTGGGCAAGATCATGCGGGTGCTGCACCAGAGGGGCTACCTGCTCGACGGGACAGGGCCAGACCCAAAGAGCTTCACCAACCCCTAGGGTCCGGCCCGCGGTTCTACGTGGCCCACGCCGTCAGCTCTTGAACAACTGGTTCGCCAGCGCCTCGCCCTGTTGCGGCACGTAGATCGCGCCATACTGCGCCTCGAACTTGTCGATGTTCTCCTGCAAGGCGCGCACCAGTAGCTTGGCGTGCATCGGGGTCATTACCACACGCGCGCCCACCCGGGCAGTGGGCATATTCGGCATGATGCGTGCGAAGTCCAGGATGAACTCCGACGGCGAATGCTGGATCATCACGAAGTTGGAGTACGCTGGCTCCAGTTGCGCCGGCAACTCAATCTGCAGTTGAGCCGGCTGGGGTTGTGGGGGCTGCTGCGGGGTACCCGGGTGTTGGGTCATATCGCCACCTCTAAATAGCACAAGCAGGTTACGAACGCGTTCGTAACCTGCTGCGGATAAATCTACAAAGTGAACCCGAGTCTAGAAGGGGATCGGGGGATCGTCCGAACTGCCGTCGTTGGTCGCGCTCGTCTCGGCGGCCTCACCAGCCTCCGCCGGGGCACCCTCGCCCTTCGGGGTGAGGAAGCGAACCGTGTTGGCCGTTATCTCGAAATTGGCGCCGACCGAGCCATCCTGGCGGCTGAACGTGGCGGGGCCACCGGTTTTTGGATCCACGCGCAGCCGGCCCTCCACCAGTACCAAGCTGCCTTTATGCAGGTATTGATTCGCGGTTTCGGCCTGTTTGCCAAACACGGAAACTCTGAACCATGTCGTCTCCTTCACTTTTTGACCGTTGCGATCATTCCATTGGCGACTGGTGGCTACACTGAACGAAGTGACGGGATCCCCGTTGGGCATGTAACGCATTTCCGGATCGCGACCGAGGTGTCCGATGACGGTGGTACTCTGATACATTCGTTTTGCCTCCTTAAGGCATAAACGCATGAATCTCACCGGCGTTTTAAGATTCAGGCTTAATCTAGAGAAACGGTAGCGCCGGCTACGTGCAATTCATACTAGCACAAATGTCCTACTACGTCAATTCCGCTGAACGGTATACACTTTTACCAGTGGGTCGGCGAGTAAGGTCGTGCCAAGGACACACGATTCCTCCTGCAACTGCTGCGTACACGGAAGGCTTATCGCGAGCGAGAGCATTGGACGCGCCAGCAGTTGGCGTCGTTCGCCCGCAGCCAGGACTGGGCTGGTGCATGGGTGAGCCCCCTGCGTCGCCAGCGTGTTGCGGTGGTCGCCTCCGTCAATCCCTGGCAAATGTCGGCTCAGGTTAGTACAGCC
>JAJYKL010000123.1 GCA_021788625.1 Chloroflexota bacterium | reverse complement strand
GATCTAACACCTAAAATCGCTTCTACCCAGGGTACTTTACCGTATGGGTCAGCTACACAAAGCAGGTCACCTTGTATGCCGAGTGGACCAGGAGATTGTACGAGACCGGCAACGCGCTCGAGGTTGATCAATTCCGGGGATAAATCGACATCCTCCTGTGCCAGTGTGCCATCTGAAAGCGGCAGCCACAGGTCGCCAAGGGGTACACCTTCCACAAATGTTGTAAGCGACGCCTCACGGCGCCACCACGCAGCGTGCCGCTGGAGCAGATCGCGGACGGTAGCATCAGATGCCAGAGTTGGTTCTGTGTTCACCATATCCATGATTATTCGGCACCGAATGGATAGCTGGTGACATCACCTGCGACTGCCTCCAATAGAATGGATATTTCGTGCTTATCGTTTTCATCGAGTGTCTCCGTACCGACCTGAGCTCGCTCAACCAGTGCGCTCACGACCCCACGGCGTTTTAGCATGTAACGCATGAAGGGGATCGTCTCCAGGTTAATCAAAGGGAGTAGTCGGCGATGCAGATCTCTCGCTCCATCATGATCCCCAGCCCACCAGCGCTCAATAACCTTTGCCAGCAAGTCGCCCATTTCGCAAGCTGGCATACAACCGTTAGCACCACGGCGTAATTCATCAGGCATGAAACGGCCTCCATAGCCGCCAAAGATGGTTTTAACGCGATCACCTACCAGATGGTATACCTCGGCTATGTGTTTGGATCCGGGAGGTCGCTCCTCTTTGATGTACTCAATATTTGGGACTTGATCAACCAGGGAAGCAATTTGCTCGCCGGTCAGGGGTGTATAAGTCGCAGCGTTCTGCACGATGATGGGTCCGCCGAATGCATCCGCCAAGCGCCTATACATCGTCATGGCAACTTCAGCGTTGGTACGAACAGGGGGCATGGCGATGATTGCATCGGCTCCAGCTTTCCGCGCTGCGCGAGCAAAAAGCAGCACCTGTGGCACGGACAGGCCGGAACATCCGAATACCACCGGCAGTCGACCATTCACCGTCTCCAACACGGCGTCAAGATTATGGATGCGTTCTGCTTCACCCAACAGGTGGAACTCGCCAACCATTACAGGCCACACGATGCCATGCTGACCGCTGCGGCAGCAGAAATCGGCTGTGGCACACAGTTCGGGCGTAGAGATCTCGAGATCCGATGTATAGGGGGTTGGTAGAAGCCCAAACACACCTTTGAAATGATCGAAGCGGACGCTCATTTTCATGGACTCCTTAATGCCATTGCAGCAACCAAAAGCTTTTGGTCTGCACGATAGTATTACACAAGCGGATAAAATAGCCCCCGTAACCGGTTGTGTAGTAAATACAATGATGTCCGGAACGATAAGATTGGTAATATGCCTATCCGTACCCGTTTACCGATAATCGTGCACCACAAAGCTTCCCTCGATGGTCATGGTGCATTCCCTAATTCTTTGCAAGCTGTTGACGCATGTCTGTCGGCCTGTGCCCAGGTGATTGAGATTGACGCTATGGCGTTGGCAGATGGCGATTACTTATTAGTGCATGACTATCGGTTGGAGTCTGAGACGACTGGCTACGGCCTGGTATCAGCTTGCACCGAACTGTCAGCGAGAGAGTTAAAGGTGAGGTCACCATTTAGCTCTGGCGATCGTGTGGCATTACTAAGCGATGTAGTAAGTCTGATGGTTGCGCATGGCGGCTTGAGCCGACTACAGGTTGATCTGAAGAGTGTACTTCCGTTTGCCGATGATGAACCGTTGCGCCGGCTCATTCGCATCATCACGCCGCTAGGTGATCGTGTTACCGTTTCCTCAATTGCAGACTGGCAACTGCGAAAACTGCGGATACTGGCTCCTGAGCTGCCCCTTGGCCTGGATATTCAGTTTTATCTGGATTGGCGCCCCACTGCAGAAGGGGACGATCTGGATAGTTATCCGCATCATAGGGGTGCCTATGGTTTCCTGGATGACCATCCGCTGTCTCTCAGGCATATTTGGGCAACTGCCGACTATCTTCGTGATCGATGTGCTGTGTTACTCGGCCTGGTGCCGCACGTGCAGTCATTCTATGTACGCCACCAGATGTTGCTCCAATCACTCGAGGGTGGCTTCAACTGGGCTGCAGCCCTCCACCAGGCAGGTGTACAGCTTGACGCCTGGACGCTGGATGCTGATACCCCGAACATTGATGCCATCGTGCGGACACTGATCGCTGAGGGTGTGGATATGATCACGACCAATACACCCGTGGCTTTGGCTGCCAGAATACGGAGCCTTGTATCGGAGTCAGGTCGCCTCAACGATACAGGCAGTTGATAGATGGTAGCAGTTCGATAGCTCCTATCTGGTATATTTGTAGGACATTGATGGAATGAGTGTTTAGTTCGTTGTTTAGTGCTATGGACAAGAGCCAGTCTATACTGCGTGCATTCTTCTCAACCGTCTCGACGAGAACCCCCGTATTTATCTCCGTTGTATTACTTTTGCTGCTCCTAACGGGCGGGAGCGGCTGGGTTTTCCTCTATGAACAGTCGCAATGGACACACACAAAGCAAGGCATTGACGCCATGGATGCGACGATAAATGATCTGACCTTAATGCAGCAATTATCAGATATCGCCAATAACGGAAGCATATCCACAGGCAGCATCACGAGCAAGTCACGCTCCATGCTGGACACCATGAATAATGGTAAATGTTGCACCCTGGATAGTGATTTCGCCACAACCTCATTAGACTGGCTGGACCAGACAGCGACTGCCCTGGCTGGCGAAAAGATGCAGATCATGGCCATGGCATTCAAGGGGGATCAGGTCAAGCAAGCGCAAGCCAAAGTCGTCAAGGCTTACGATGCGCATGAGCAGCTCGTCAAACGCATGCAGGATCTGATTGCAAACTGGGACAGTCATTTTGACGCCAGTCGCGATCAATTGCTAAAAAGTGCCGGTGACGCTATTACGGCAACGGAGCCCATATACGCTCAGATGAAATCAGATTTGAGCCAATCACTCGAGACGCAGCGTAACTTACAAAGCAGTGAAGTTCCCCAAAGACAGCAATTGGTGGATTCTCTGACGGGATGGCGCATTAAGACCTATCTGGCGGGCGGGGGCATAGCCATAGGACTACTGTTGTCTACGATGCTCGGAATTGTTGTGAGAAAGTACCGGCGTGCACATCGTATATCCATGGCCGCTCAAACCAGGGCGCGAATGAGCCATGCCTCCATGGCGCATTCCATCAATTCGAACGTTTCGGTTCGAAAATACGGCAGGCATCGGTAAGCTTGAATGTAACTTTTCTCAATTGACCGCATCTAAAAGCTCGTACTTGTTTAGATGCATTACAGCTACATCCCTTGAATTTATGTAAGGAGTCGCATACATATGGCAAAACAGGTTGTACTAACCGATGACACCTTTCAAACAGATGTCGAAAAAAGCTCGGGTGTAATCCTGGTCGATTTTTGGGCGGACTGGTGTGGACCATGCAAAATGATCGCACCCATCGTAGAACAGATTGGTAAGGAAAACGAGGGTAAGATCACAATAGGCAAACTGGATGTTGACCAGAACGGCGAGACAGCTATGAAATATGGCGTCATGAGCATCCCGACGTTGATATTGTTCAAAAATGGTCAGCCGGTCGAGCGTCTGGTGGGATATATGCCAAAGGAACGCTTGTTGGCAAAGATCAAGCCGCACCTGAACTGATTTGTCGTTAGCCGAGAGTCCCACCAGACTTTGCCTGGTGGGACTTTGCTATTTTTCAGCCTCGACCAGATAGGCGTCATCATCCTGCCAGGTCTGCTTGACTGCTGTAAAGCCTTCAGCACGCAGTGCGGTGATGAGCCGCTCAGATGCCAGGCGCTCGTTTAGGGGTGGCCCGACCGTGCGAATAGCATCGGGGCGCCATTCCAGGATTCCGACCCGCTTGCCAATGCGATGAAGTTCCCTTAACTGCTGCTGTAAATCGGGTACTTCATGCAATACGAAAGCAGCCCAAACAAAATCCACACTATCACTTTCCAGAGCAGAGCAACACAACTCACTTTCCAGCAAATGGACCTGTTCTGGTGGGTTACGCTTTTGGAGAATGTCCAGCATACCGCGATTTACATCAACAGCCCAGACCATGCCTTTAGCTCCAGCAATATCCGCCAGGGGTAGTGTCCAAAACCCTGGTCCACATCCCAGATCGACTACCTGCGTACCAGCAGGCAAGTTGAAACGATCCAGAAACTGCCTGGGTTGCCAGCGTGCCTGGCGTTGCTCACTTAAGAAAAAACTCATGGTTTACATACCTTACTATCACACCGGGAACGGTTGACCCCACAAAACTGGTATGCGATGTATGCCTGCTTAAGGCAAATTCTCACCACGCCCGGAAACGAATAACTTATACCACTCCTCGCGAGAGAGCTCGATCGTGTCAGCCTGGCATGCGGCCGTAATACGTTTTGGTTGCGTTGTGCCGATTATCGCCTGCACTTTGGCTGGATGACGAAGAATCCAGGCGACTACAATGGCCTCGGGACTCACACCTTTCTGTTGTGCCATTTCATAGACCAATGAAGAGGTATGGATGACCGCTTCACTTGGTTTTCCGTTGGACCGCCCTGTTAATTGGCCCCAGGCCAGCGCACCCCATGCCTGCAATGTAATATTGTGTAGACGGCAGTATTCGATGGTACCCGCGTTGCGAGTCAGTCGTGGATTATATTGATTGAATAGTATACCCTCGTCCAGCATGTGCGTGTGAATGATATTGAACGCCACCTGGTTGGTCACGATCGGCTGGCGAATGAAGTGGCGTAACAATTCCAACTGCGCCGCGGTCTCGTTGCTAACACCAAACCAAAGCACCTTGCCAGCCTGATGCAACGCATCGAACGCACGCGCCACCTCTTCCGGTTCTACCAGTGGATCGGGTCGGTGCAACAGAAGCACATCCAGGTAGTCTGTTTTTAGCCGGCGTAGACTTCCATTCACCGCCTCAATAATGTGCTCATAACTAAAGTCGTAACGGAATGGTGCACCACCTGTAACGTCGTTCTCGAACCGGATACCGCATTTGCTCTGTAATAGGATGCGTTGGCGCAGAGACGGCACTTCATGCCAGATGTCTGAAAATACCTCCTCGGACTTACCACGGCTGTAAATATCCGCATGGTCAAAAAAGTTGATCCCCGCGTCCAGAGCCGTACGGATGGCTGTTACGGCCTTCTGGCGAGTGGTATCTTCAATAGATGGGGCATCCCATGCGCCTCCCAGTGGCATGCATCCGTAAGCGATACGAGTCACGGCTAAACTCGACGACCCGAGGATTTGCGTTTTCATTACTTCACTTTATCATGCCTTGTGATGTAAAAGTTTGGATTCCAAAGCGGGATGAAAAATGAGTCCTTCTGAGTCTTATCGAGGTGTTTTCACCATTCCGTCAACTCCGTTTACGGAGACACTTGACCTTGATCTCCCGAGTCTGCGACGTATTGTCGATTTTTGCATCGGATGTGGCGCTCACGGACTGGTTTATCCTGTCAACGCCAGCAGCTTCAGCGTACTCAGCGACGTGGAACGCATCCAGGCATCAAAGGCCGTAGTAGAGCAGTGTGCCGGACGGATCCCCGTGGTCATAGGCGTTGCGGGTGTCAGTAAGGAACACGCCGCCAGTTTCGCTGCCGAAGCCAGAGCCATGGGCGCCGACGCTGTCATCGCCATGACACCCTACGTATCCAAGATCAAAGATGAAGGCCTCGTCGTCGACTACTATCAGGCTATAGCGGATGCCGTCCAGCGGCCCGTGTTCATTCAGAATCACACGGTAGGCAGCGAGCTTTCCATTGGCACACTGGCTCGTGTGGTCCGCGAAGTGGACCACGTGCACTATATCAAGGAAGAGACATTCCCTGTTACGCACAAGTTGAGCGGCGTGCTGAGCGAAGCGGGGCCAAAGCTGCGAGGAGTATTTGGCGGCGCTGGTGGACGTTTCCTGCTGCTTGAGCATCCGCGTGGTGTGGCAGGCCAGATGCCGGGGTGTCATGTGACGGACGTTGTGGTCCGGTTGTGGAATGCACTCGAATCTGGCAATATGGCAGAGGCGCTGCATGTGTATGGTGCATTGGCACCTCTGTATGCACTCGAGAATCAATGGGTCGGTAACTGCTACAAGGAAATCCTGCGAATACGTGGTGTCATCGAATGCACTCGCACGCGCAATGTAACGGATTCCGTGGACGATGAAGACCGCCGCGCTTTGAAGGCTACTGTGGCAGCACTGGAGCCTTTCTTTACCTGGCATCGCTAGCTCAATAAAAGCACGGTAACACCTGAGCAAAGGAATCATCGGAACTATGACAGCGTGGCCAGATGTGGTGCATTAACTTTTGACGGTCTCGGGTTCTGGATTTGCTTTAGAGGCATGTGCCAGTGCTTGCAAGTCATCGCGCGCGCTGGCGTCGGCAACGACCACCAGTACATCACCAGAGTGAATAACTGTATCGCCGCGAGGAAAAACAACTTGACGTCGATGTCGCACGGTGGCCAGCACGCTGTCGCGCGGCCACGGGATGACACTGACTGGTTTCTCTGCGACGGGCGCACCAGGTTCCACGACCACCTCCACCACGCTGGCACCTGAAAAGTCACCCAGGCGTACCTGATGAGCGCGGTGCCGCATCTCGGCACGGCGTGTGAGAGCCAGGTCGTATGCGCGCGCTATGGCTGACCTGCGGAGCACGCCCACCAGATGCAGCGGATCTTCATGCAGTACCACGGGTAAGCGGCCGATATCGCGCGTACCCATTCGCCGCAATGCTGCGCCGATTGTCTCGTCGGGATAGGTGACGAGTAATTCCCGCGTGCAGACTTCACCTACCATCAGGTGCTTATCCTTTTCCATGTTCTGTTCACGCTCCAGGTCCTGGAGTGTGATCACCCCAACCAGCTGATCTTCTGCGTTCAGGACCATGAGTCCATGGTGATGTTGATTGGTCATGATCTCCGCGGCATGGGTGATCAGGTCCGTATCATGCAAGGACTCGATGTTTGTCTCCATCACTTCCCCGACGGTAATACCCTGCAGCACCTCGACATCGCGACCCCGTTCAAGGCGGATGCCTTTGCGTGCCAGCATCTTCGTGTAAACCGAATCAGGTTCCAGGCGCTGGGCAACCAACTGGCAGACCACGACACCGAACATCACCGGTAAGATGATGCGGTAATCATTTGTCATCTCGAAGAGCAGGATGATGGCAGTAAGCGGCGAATGAACAGCTCCAGCTAATACGGCCGCCATGCCGACCATGGCGAATGCCGGCGGGACTACATGCAAAGATGGGAAAGCCAGATTCAATATCAACCCATATGCTTCACCGGTCATGGCGCCAATGAAAAGCGAAGGTGCGAACACACCACCAGGGAAACCACCACCAATGCTAATGGGTGTGAGGATTAGCTTTCCTACCAGTAGTAGTAAAACAAGACCCAGCGTAAAAACGCCACCGTTTAGAACCGCGCCGATCGTATCATAACCAACTCCGAACAACTGGGGCAAAAAAATACCAACCAGGCCAACCAAAAGACCTGCTGCAGCTGGTTTCACCCATGTTGGCGCGCCCCAGTGATGGAACCAACCGTGGATGCTATCGAGCAGGTGTATGTACGCGGCAGCGACCGGTCCGGCGACGAGTCCCAGAACGAGGTACAGTGGAAGTTCTTGTGGTCCCCGAAAAACATAGCCAGATACTGGGAATGCTGGCTGGGGTCCTGATACTGCCTGAGTGAACACCGCTGAGATTACGGCAGCCAGTGTCACGGCACCCAGTGACCCGGCACTCAGTTCGCCTAGTGTCACCTCTATTGCAAAAAAGACGCCCGCGATGGGAGCGTTGAACGCCGCGGCGATACCTCCGGCTGCCCCAGCCGCCACTAACGCCCGCATATGGTCGTCCGATAATCGCGCTATTTGCCCGGTCATAGAGCCGATATTGGCGCCGACCTGCACCGATGGATCCTCTGGTCCAACTGATGCACCTACACCTATCGAGATGGCTGAAATCAAAGTTTTTATGGGCATCAGAGCGTACTGCAAACGCCCACCAGCCAAAGCCACGGCTTCCATAATCCCAGCCACACCATGGTGGCGCTCTTCGCCGACGAAACGCTGCCAGAGCAAGCCTACCAATAAACCGCCCAGAACGGGGACGATCAATACTGTCCATGAGCCTATATGTGCAATGGATCCTTCGAACAGGTTGAAGGCAACCAGATGTGAAAGGTCGATCAACCGTTTGAAGATCCATACTCCGGCGCCGCTTAAAAGCCCGACTAATATGGCGGCGCCGGCTAACACGGCGGATTGGGGCGGCTGTAGTCGATCTAGCCAGCGAGCTACGCTGCCTACATAAAAAGCCTTCGTAACAACTCCTGTGTATGTTTAGCGTTATGCCACGTGAACTAGCGTTCCATCCAGAGGTATTTTAGTGCGCAGTTGCCAGTCGTTATATTGCACAGTTGGAGTGATCCAGCGGAACATCCACTTTGCATCTTCGGGTAGCATGTTCACACAACCATGACTGTGCGGCCAACCATAATCATTATGCCAATATGTTGCATGAAAGGCGATACCACTGGAGGTGAAGTACGACACCCAGCCAATACCAGGCAGGTCATAGTAGTCTGTACTGGTACCTCCCGTCATATGCTGTGTGGCAGATTTAAGGTATACACGATGGTTTCCAGGAATAGTGCGGAAGTTGGCAATGCTGCCATTTGAGAGGCGGAATGTGGCGCCGGTAGATACACGTGCGGTAAATACTGGTTTGTCGCCTTCATAGGCTGTCACGCTCTGGTTTTTGATGTCCACTTCGGTATGCTTCATTTCTGGCGGTACTTCTGGAGAAATCGCTGTGAACTCCTCTGGAGAGATTCGCCGGATATGTTCAGCATGGGACCATAGACCGCCGGAAGGGTATTCGCTCAAGCGGTACCATAGGGCACCCTTTTTATCACCCTGTATTGCTGTGACCCGGAAGATGCAACTGTAATAATAGTAATAGGCAAAGCCAGGCGATTCTGGTGTGTAATGTGCCTTAGTGAAGGGAACGGTGACCTCCCCCCAGAATCCTGACTCGGGAATTGTAGTCACCGGTTGGTTCAACACATTCTCTACTGGCTGGATATATGCCGAATGTACGTATCCATCATCTGTCCAGTACCATATTTGGTTATAGGTGCTGGGGCTGGCACTACTGATGGTTTGACCTTTAATGGATATAATCTCGTTCCACTTCAAGCGCCGTACCATCGCGGCCCGTATGGACGGCAGGGCACGGATTACGATATTAGCCTGTATGGCACGCCCAAACGGATGAAGTGCTGGAGTAATAACCGGATCCTGGTTGGCTACATATTCCGATTCAGCGTTAGCACGATATGACAAGCGCCCAAACAATGTGGAACCTGTAACGTAACCAGCAAGTCGTAACACATCCCGGCGTGTCAGGTTCATATTGAATCCATCTCCTCATTTTCACACCAAGTCTCCTAGACACCAATCAGCTTAAGTCCTTCAATAAGGTCCACATTGTGCATCTGCCCGACGATTACATTACGAATGATTCCCTGTGCGTCGATAAAGAATGTTACTGGCAATCCTGGTACATGATAGGCATCGGTGACTGCACCGTGCGAGTCCAGCGTGATGGGGAAGGTCAAGGCTGAGGTAGTCACGTAGTTGCGGACGGATGCCAGTGTATCCTCCTGAGTGACGTTCACGCCCAGCACCACGAGCCCCTGTGTTGCTTTTTGTTGATACGTTCTTTCCAACAATGTCGATTCTGCACGGCATGCGACGCACCATGTTGCCCAGAAGTTGATAATGACCGGCCGGCTGCGCCACTGGCTCAACCTGACGGTTGTACCGCCCAAGGTCTGTAGCGTGAAGTCGGGGGCAAGCTGGCCTACCTTGGGTAGTGCCTGAATGGCCGCAGCATGGGTGGGATCGACTGTGGTGATCGGGTCAGGCCCGGCTGCGCGTTCCAACATTGCAGCCTGTTGATTACCCGGTCCAGCGGCTCGTGCAAGAACCCGTGCGGTGGGAGTGGGTCCTGATATGGTTGGCAGCGGCGATGCAGGAGCTACAATGCCGGCACATGAGGTGAGCAGCAGGCTCACAACAATTAGTGTGATCGATTGTTTTCGCATACATTAGTCTTCTCCACGCCATGCCCCCAGGCTCGTGTTCGATGGGTCCCATGTAATGGATGTAAGCTGGTGGTACTGTGTTGATAGTGAGCCAGCGTACAGCAGGATGCCGAGAGTGACGTACTCAGTCTTCAACACGAGAATGATAAGGCTTTACCAGTGACAACCTATCCAGTTCACGCCGTGCATGGGCTAGTTGTGAGCGTATCTGCTTGAGCTTCACTCGCGCTTCGTTGCGTTCTTCATC
>JAJYKL010000122.1 GCA_021788625.1 Chloroflexota bacterium | reverse complement strand
TTCCGACCAGGACCTGGTCCCAGTCGAGGCCACCGACTACACCGGCCTGCCTGCTTATGAGCCGAACACCAACCCCGGCCCTGGCAGCGACCCCGGCACTGAGATGTCGATGTCTGATGCATTCAACTCAGGCTCTAACGTGCTGTATGCACCCTACATCGTCCGCTTCCGCTACGGGGCGACCACAAACGCCAGTCTGTCCGATCGACTCACGATACAAAACACCACCGGGTCGCCGACCATCGTCTACATGAACTACTACACCCAGACGGGCGGGTTGCTGGGTACGGTTACGCGGAACTTGGCCGGTTACGGTTCCGTGACCATTGACACCGCCAAAGATTCCGACGTGCCCGCTGGGTTCACGGCCAATGTAAACCAGGCAAGCGTTTACATCACGTCGACACAGCCCATTGTGGGTATTGCGGAAGAGCATTGGAACAACCCCGCCGGTAACCAGAACTGGATGGGTGACTACAGCTTAATGTTGCCTGTAAACGCGGCGAACAACCTCTTCTCACCCCTGGCGAACCGCGTCTGCACGCCGCCTGCGCAACTTTGCTCACCGTCTGCGTTTACCAACCACAAGGCGTTCAACGCCTTCACGATCCAGAACACCGAGTCTAGCTCCGCAGTCGTTACGGCTACCTTCATCGGCACTTCTAACCCACTGGGTGGGAGTGGGAACACCCGCAACGTTAACTACAGCTTCAGCTTCACCATCCCTGCCAAGGCCTTCTACAACATCAACCTGTATAACGGCGGCGATGTGCAGGGCGCCACGAGGGACGCGCTGTTTGCTGAAGGCACGGGGTTAGGCAGCGCCTTTGTCGGTGCTCTGTCAGTCCAATCGTCGGCCAAGGTTGTGGGCGTTGGCTTCTATCAGCAACCCTATAACATCCAGAACTACGTCAGCGCTTTCAGCCTGGTTGGGAACTCGGATGCCACCGCCAAGATCGTAGCACCGTGGTTTGACCGCGTGTGCACCAGCACCTGCACGACGAGTGCCTTCGAACAGTGGACGTTTAGCAACCTGGCCGTCATGAACGTGGGTGGTTCGTCCGTAACCGTCAGCAGCATTGACTTCTATAACGCTGCTGGGTCACTGCAGCAGTCCTTTACGAACATGAACAGCAGCCCAATCACTCTGAGCCCAGGCCAGGCGTTCAACTTCAACTCTCGTACGGGCTCAAGTTTCTCCCAAGCGCAGACACAGTTGTTGACCAACAACTTCCAGGGAACCGTAGTAGTCAACGCTCCAGCCGGCGCCATGTTAAAGGGACTGGTCCTCGAGGTTAAGGGGAAGGATTCGGCCGACATGTACAATGCGATGAACCGTTAAGCCCGAGCGGTTTAGGCCACTTGTATGAGGGCCATGGCGAGTTTGCATAAACTCGCCATGGCCTTTTTTCACCCCGAATGACAGCGCTGATTCACACCGTTATCGTATACGGAAGCAACCTGTGGATGCTTAAGGAATGTCTTGATACCCTCTACTCTCAACACGCCGACGTTTGTGTCACGGTCGTGAATAACACGTTGAGCGCTGTTCCCACACTTTTCCTGGACGAACAGAACAGCAGGTTTACCTCATTTCGGTGGATCGATAACGCCGCTCCTCAAGGATATTCAGCCAATAACAACCTGGCCATCCGCCAAACCGCGGCGGGAACACCTTACATACTGCTACTAAACGATGACGTTCACCTCATGGACAATGCACTTCGCACCATGACTGATGTCATGAACGCTTGCGAGTGCGTCGGGGCTGTTGGGCCAAGGATCCTAAACCGTGATCTTTCGTTGCAGTGGGCGCAGATTCCATTCGCGGCGGGCTTACCGGGTATTTTACAGGCCATATTTGGCAACCGGATCGCCGTACGCAGCATGAAAGGTCGCTCAGATTTCTGGTTAGCCGGCGCCTGTCTCCTGGTGCGTAGCGTGGCGCTGCAAGAAGCCGGGATCCTGGATGAAGGGTATGGGCCCGGGTACGGCGAGGATATGGATCTGCTCTGGCGTCTGCGTAACAGCGGATGGGAGGTCACATACTGCAACCAAGCCAGCATCATTCATCAGGGCGGGAGCAGCTTTGGGCAGCTCAGCTATTGGCGACATAGGCTCATATACCACAATCTATTCCGCTTCATGAGGAAGTGGCTGCCACCTTGGCAGGAAAAACTCCTCAAAGCATGCTGGTTGTTCGGTATAGGGCTGAGGCTCATCATCACGCTTAACCAGTTCAAGCGGAAGAACCGGAAAATCGATTACGGTCTTGCGCTGAGAGCCATTCTTCAGGAATTGACCGCCAATCCCGAGAGCGCTTTGACAGCACTTTGATACACTTGTATGGTTGCGGTCGCAATGCAATCCCAATCGCCGGTACTGGCTATCCATTGGTACCCTTGTCTCCCCATCAGTTGCGATCTGGCGTTGTCGGAAAGCATTTCCACTAATGCCCGAGCGAGCGCTTGTACGTCGCGCGGAGGTACCACGTACCCCGTTCTTCCGTTCACAACTTGCTCCGCCAACCCCCCCGTGTTAAAAGCAACAACGGGGCGTTGGAACGCGTAGGCCGTAAGGCAACTGGCGCTTTGATAGACGCGAAGGTAAGGCAGGGCCACCACGTCTGCCGCTTTATGTAACACAGCCAGGTCATGCTCGAGGATATACCCCCAACGTAAAATGACCGAATCCCGCACACCTAGTCTATCGATCAGGGTTTCATATGGCCGCACGTCTATGTGGTATGGACGCCCGGCGATAAGCAGGCGAACGTTCGGTAATATTGCCTTGACCAGGGGCAGGGCCTGTAAGAGGTACTCCAGTCCTTTCTCTTTCTTAACCTGGCCGGCAAAGAGGATAACCCTTGCGCCCAGATCGATCCCCAGGCCTTCACGCGCACCGCCAGTGCTGACGTCATCGCCCGAGTAATAATCGTTCACATTCCCGAGGGGGAGGTGATGTAGGGAAGGGGTTTGAGTCCCCAAGAGTTCCAGCATCTGGTCGCGAGCGTAAGAGGAGTGCACGATCAGGGCATTACAGTGTCTGTATAGCAATCGGAGGGTTCCTTTGCCGGCACTAACGTAGGGAATGACGTCATGCGGAGACAGGATGTAAGGGATACCCACGCTGTGAGCTAAGGCGGCGAGCACGAGATCGAATTCCGGCACGAGAGTAAACTGCTGATGAATCAGCGTCGGTTCATGCCGGCGCAACCGGCGCGCTCTGTCAAAGACCCTTAAAAGTGCATGAAAATAACGGGCCCCCCGGAGGATGGCCGATCCCGAGTCGAAGATACCCCGGAACGGCCGCCAGATATTCACACCGTCAAGCGCCAACTCTGTCTCATCATTGGTCACCCATGTAAGGTCCAAGTGCTGGCGGGCAAGCGCGGATGCGAACGCGACATCGAAGGGGCGCATATCACCGCGCTTGCCAACAGGTTCGATGCAGAACACCTTCATATGTGGCTATTGTATACTTCGGTCACGCTATGGAAAGTCGTCGAAAGGCAATAACGTTACAGGCGCCCAGTAATGCAGTACTCGTTATGGTTGCCCTCGTTGGTTTTGGCATTGTACTACGGGTGGCGCAGTATGCCTTTAACCGCTCATTGTGGCTAGATGAGCTGCTCCTGGCAGAAAACCTGATTGACCGGTCTATCCCACAACTCTTGGAGCCGTTAAGTTACAACCAAGGCGCGCCCATTGGCTTTCTTGTATTGTCGAAGTTGGTCGCGGCCAGTTTCGGTTACGGCGAGCTGGCATTGCGAGCGATCCCACTGTTGTCGGGCATCTTCTCGGTAGCCCTCGTCGCGTTACTGGCTTATCGCATCACCGACTACCGAACCGCGGTCATTGCCGTCATGTGTTTTGCGACCATAGACCAACTCATCTACTACTCGTCGGAATTTAAGCAGTATTCCAGTGATGTTGTAGCCACTGCCGCCATCCTACTTCTTTGTACGTATTTCCGACGCAATTATGGTCTACGTCAGACAATCGCGGGCAGTGTCATCGGCCTAATCGCCATATTATGCTCTCACCCATCAGTGTTTATCCTGGCCGGAGCAGGAATAACCCTACTTATCAGCTTTATAAAGTCTAAACAATGGAGGAGCCTGGGCTGGCTACTGATAACTGTTACCCTATGGCTGTGCGCCTTTTTCGCGTACTACCAGCTCATGTTAAAGAATCTGGACCAGAACCAGTACCTGCTTGATTTCTGGCAACAGGGGTTACTTACCCAGCCGGCCATTTCAATATATACCCCGCAATGGATTGTTGACAGATTGGTCACCTTCTTTTCAGATCCGCTGGGCATATATCCACCACTACTAGGCGTATTCCTGGCCGGTGTGGGGGCATACCGGATGTCGCGGCGGAATCCGGGTGACGCGGCACTGCTCATTCTTCCCGTGGCTGCAACCCTTATCGCCGCGTGTCTGCGAAAGTACCCCTTCAGCGGCCGGTTGGTCCTGTTTCTGGCCCCGATAGCGGTACTGCTTGTAAGCTCAGGAGTTAGCACTATAGTGGAGATTGGACATAGGTACGTGTGGAAGGGGTTAGGCCTCGTCGCACTTGCAGCTTTACTGTTTCAGCCGTTCTACATTTCCACGTACCATCTGTTACAGCCCCGCTCGAAGCAGGAGACCAGGCCAGTGATTGAGTACGTCGCAGAGCACAAGCAGGAGAATGATGCGATATACCTCTATTACCCTTCCACGCATGCCTATAACTACTACTCCAGGCTTATTGGGCTAAATGTCACACCCATCGTTGGCGTTAAGTCTCGGGAGAACACCAACCTATACCTGGCGGATCTGGATCAATTACGCGGGAGGGGGCGCGTATGGCTCATATTCTCACGCGTATACAGCGGGTCGGGGGTGAACGAGGAAACCCTTTTCGTCACGTACCTGAACAAGATAGCGATATTGCGTGACTCGTACCGCAGTAATGGCGCGAGCACATATCTATATGACTTTGGCAGGTGAGTACGGAGTGTGGTGGTTACGTTACATGAAGGCGCCCGCTGAGCCAGGCAGTGACCTATGAGCAGTCCCGCCGAGAGTCAACACAATCACGACATAAAAGTCTTGTGCATAACCGGAGCCGCGCGAAGTGGTAGCACGATATTGGCTAACATACTTGGCCAATACCCAGGGTTCTTTACGGTGGGTGAAACCCATCAATTGTGGACGGCAGGGTTGGTCGATCAACGGCTCTGCGGGTGTGGCAGAAAACTCACCGAGTGCAGAGTATGGTCTGCGGTATTCGAGGAGGGCTTCGGCAGTCTTGGCAAGGTGGACTTCGCGCGCGTCCAACTCGCGCGCGACCACTGTTCGCGCACCCGCGGGCTGCTGCTGTCGCACGTTCCGGTACGGAAAGGCAAATGGGAGCACGACCGAGCTGAATACCTCAGAGCGGTGGAGCAACTGTACGCGGCCATCGTGGCGTGCACAGGCTGCAAGGTCATCGTGGACACATCCAAACTGCCGATGTATGGCTACTTGCTAAACGCGTCGACGCTTGTGCAGCCCTACATCGTCCACCTTGTCCGCGACCCGCGGGCCACGGCCTACTCGTGGCTAAGGAGAAAGCCTGTCAGGACGGCAAAGGGGACGTCACACATGCCGAGTCGTGGCGTGTTGCGGAGCGCCCTCGAGTGGAGCGTTCAGAACGCGACGACCGAAGTCTTGAAGGCCCACGCTTTCCCGAGGGCAATGACACTCCTGTATGAGGATTTCGTGGCCGAACCTCACGAGTCGGTCAAAGCAATCGTGCGTTTTACGGGTGAGCCCGTCCCAGATTCACCCGTACCGCCCTCAGGGGTGTTCACTCTGGGAGTCACTCACACCGTGGTAGGGAACCCGAACCGGTTCGAGACGGGCGCCGTGTCCATCAGGGAAGACGCGGAGTGGAAGTCGGGACTCAACCCCCGAGATAAAGCTGTCATCAATGCCGTTTGCTGGCCGTGGCTCATACGGTATCGCTATGCGCGAAACAAAGCACACGGTTAGTGACAGGCCAACAGGCACGTGCTCGTCTGCTCTCAAACACTACTGGCGATTGGCGGTGGCCATCGTGGCCTGTGGGGTGGCGCTGGTGTGCTATTACCCGAACCTTAACAACTTTTTTGTTGCCGAAGACCTGTTGCAGGTCTGGAGCACCCAGCCAGCTAACCTCCTTCACCAGTTGTTCCCGAACCAAGTTGCGGGGTACAGGCCCCTCATGTTCGTCTGGTGGTGGGCGTGCTACAACCTGTTCGGGTATCACCCCGTTGCGTTTCGCTGGCTCATCCTGATGCTGCATGCGGTTAACGGAGCGCTGCTATACGCGGTCACACTCGCCCTGTCGCGCCGGAAACTTGCCGGGCTAATGGCGGCAGTCCTTTACCTGCCGATGCCCATCCACTCCGACACGCTCAACTGGCTGTCGGCCGCGTCGAACGAGGTGACCTGCGGCTTCTTCTACTTCCTGTGCATCTTGCTCTACCTCCGCTACCGGTCAAACCGCAACGTCACCGGTCAGGGACCGCGCCGATTCCGGGACGGCGCAATCCTGTCCATGCTTGGCGCCCTCGGCACCAATGAGATCGCGTTAACCCTCCCCTTCATTCTGCTGTCACTGGACGTCCTCACTCCACCGTCCAGTACGCCCGATACGCTTCCGGGCTGGCAAGGATTATTGAAGGCGGGCGCCAGGCGGTCAGCGCCCTTCTTCGCCGCGTGGCTCCTCTTCGTGGCCGTGCGAACCCTGGCCGTGCACGGCATCGGCGGGTACGGTGCGGAGGTACATCTGCGGGCGGGGGACTACCTGTTTCAAACGGGCCAAGACCTGGTCAGGATGGTGCTCCTGCCGTTCAGCGCGGACTCGGCATTATCACCGGCCATCAGTTCAATATTCGCGTCTCACGTCACGCTGCTGTGCACGCTGTGCGTGGCGTGTGCGGCTTTGTGGGGCGGCCGAGCGGGTCTTTGCATATTCGTAATGGCGGCACTCCCGGTGCTCAACATACCGGCGTACCACCGCCTGTACATGCCGGCGGCGGGGTTGGCAATCGCGGTCGCGATGAGCCTGACGGCGGTGCCGCGGCCGTTGAGACGACCTTGGGCGGTGCTAGCCGCGGCGGCGTCCGTGATACTCGTTGTGGGCGTTTTCATCAGGCAATACAATGCCCTCATCGAAAGGAACAGGGAATGGGCAAAAGCGTCAACAATAACTGCGTTCGTCCCCACGCGCACGCGCGAGTTGGTGCCGGCCGTACCTCCGGAGACGGCCTTCTACTACTACGGGTTGCCGCAAAACCTGGGCAACGGGGTGCAGGTCTTCAGTTGGGGGCTGCAGCAGGTTATTCAAGCCGCTTACAACGACCGGTCGCTCCGAGCGTACCGAGTACAGATGGACGCGACCCACATTGCCAACCTGGACCGCAACCCGAGCGACATCCTGCAGCAATCCATCACCGAGACGAACCAACTGTTCTTCGTATTCGATGCGCAACGGCTTACGCTGGAGAAGCTTCCGAGAGACGGCTTTTTGCGCATTGTGGAGGGCTCGGTGACGGGCCCGTAAGCCCTCGGGCGTGGCGTGGTTGATGCCGTCATGAACCTGGCACTCATCGGCACGCGCGGCATCCCGGCCGCCTACTCCGGGTTCGAGACCTGCGTGGAGAACCTGGGCCTACGGCTGGTGCAGCGAGGGCACCAAGTCACCGTCTACAACCGCGCACACTTCATCCGGTACCGCGAGTCCACCTATCGGGGCATGCGCCTGGTGCGCGTGCCGGGCATCGCCACCAAGCACCTGGACACGATCACCCACACGGCGGCCTCGATGCTGCACGCGCTTACGCAGCACTACGACGCGGTGTACGTCTTCATCGCCGGCAACGCGCCGCTGTGCCTCATCCCGCGCCTGCTGAGCCGTTCGCGCGTGATTATAAACGTCGACGGGCTGGACTGGCGGCGCAGGAAATGGGGCCGGGCCGCGCGCGGCTACCTGCGCTGGTCCGAGCGGACGGCCGCGCGCCTGGCGCACGTCGTCGTCACCGACTCGCGGCGCGTCCAGGGGTACTACCGGGAACAGTACCGTGCCGACACCGTCTTCATCCCCTATGGCGCGGACGTCACGCCGCAACCGCCTGGCGACGTTCTACGCCGTTTCGGCCTGGAGCCCGGCCGCTACGTACTGTTCGTAGGCCGGCTCGTTCCCGAGAACTGCGCGCACCACCTGGTAGACGCCTGGCACATGCTGCGCGCCCAGTCGGACGGCGGTCTTGACCCGAACTTAAAGTGTGTCATCGTGGGCGACGCGCCCTACGCGGACGACTTCATCCGCTCGCTTAAAGATCGTGCGGCTGGGGACCCCTCGGTCGTGTTCACCGGTTATCAGTTCGGCCCGGCTTATGGCGAACTGTCGAGCAGCGCGGCGCTGTTCGTGGAAACGTCGGAGGTGGGCGGCACACACCCAGCGCTGGTGGAGGCCATGGCGTACGGGAATTGTGTCGTGGTGAACGATACCCCGGAGAACCAGGAGACCATCGGCGACGCGGGCTTCTGCTACCGGGGTGAGGCTGGGGCGCCTTCGCTGGCGGAGCGGCTGGACGACCTGCTGTATAGGCCGGACCTCCTCAACGAGTACCGGCAGCGCGCGCGCACGTACGCGGTTACCCACTACTCGTGGGACCGCGTGACGGACCAATACGAGCAATTGCTGTTGCCTGCCGGCAGCGCGCGAGCAATCCTGCCTCCGGCTTAATACGCCCCCCGCCCACTCACCACCACCGGGATGGTGCGCAGAAGTATGCCGATGTCCAGCCATAACGAGTAGTTGCGGATGTAGTACAGGTCGTCCTCCACATTCAGGTGCATGGGCCGATCACTGCGGCCGTGGATCTGCCACCAGCCAGTCATGCCCGGCGGCACGGCAAAGCGATGGCGCTGCCAGTTGTCGTAACAATCTACCAGCCACGGCAATTCCGGTCGCGGCCCCACCAGGCTCATCTCGCCTTTCAGCACATTCACCAACTGCGGCAGTTCGTCAACGCTATAGTGCCGCAGCATCCGCCCCACTCGTGTGACACGCGGGTCGCCGGGACGCTTTTCGAAGACGACTTGCCTCTTCACTGAATTATCATGCCCGGACGGTGCGGGTGCGAAGCCCGCACTTACCGCGCTTCCGATCTTCTCCTCATCCGGGGCAGCCGTCTCCGCTCCCACGACCATGGTGCGGAACTTCAGCATGTCGAAAGATACGCCGTTCTCGCCGATACGCTTCTGGCGGATGAGCGCGGAGCCAGGGGAATCCAGCCGCACGAGGATCGCCACGGCCAGCATGGCCGGCGACATGACGACCAGCAGGATCAGGGAAACCACGATATCCATCAGGCGTTTCACGGCGCGTACAGGCCCGTTTAGCGGCGACTCGCGCAGGCGCAACAGCGGCACACCGTTCAGCTCGTCCACCCGCGTCATGAACCACGCCAGGTCCAGCACGTCGGGAACGAGGCTCACCTGCACGGGCAACTGCTCCAGTTCCATGATGATCGCCAGCATCCGCTCATAAGCCTCGCGTGGCAGCGCCAGCACCACCTCGGAGATCCGCTCGCGTCGCACCACCTCGGTCACCTGGTCCAGCGAGCCGACCACTGGCAGATCATCGGGCGCTGAGGAGTGCGGGTTGGCGTCGTCGAGAAAGCCCACCACTTGCAAGCCGTTCGGGGATTGCCCGCACAGCCGGGCGGCCAGACTGCGCCCGGAGGCGCTCGCGCCGGCGATCAGCACGCGCCAGGCGTCGCGGTTGCCATTCCCTCCCAGCCAGCCATCCATCACTGCGTGGGCGAGAGTGAGCAACACCAGATCGAGCAGACCGAAGTAGACGAACTGTAACCGTGAGACCTGGCGGAAGGTGAAATAGAGCGCCCCAGCCAGGATCAGCAGCGCCGCCAGCACGCCGACCGTCAACGCGCCCCACTCGTCGCGGAAGCGCGCCCAGCGCCGCATGTAGAGGTTAAGCTGGGCGAGCATGAACAGCCAGATCACTCCCGCGAAGACATATACCTGCCAGCTCAGGTGCACGTACTGTCCGGCCAGGTCCTTCCCCAGCGGCAGCACCAGGCGCACTTCGGTGGCCAGGTAGAGCGCGATCAACGTCAGCCCGATGTCCAGGACTGCTGTGAGCAGCATGCGATTGGTGCGCTGCGGAACGTTCATAGATCGTATTGTCTTACATGATTCAGCAGGCTCTGGTTGTACCCTTTGACACGTCCTTCGACAGCCTCAAGATGATCCTTCGGCAAGCTCATAATGATCATGGTGAGCGTTCATGGTGAGCTTGTCGAACCATCCTTCGACAAGCTCAGGATGATCATGGTGAGCGTTCATGGTGAGCGTTCATGGTGAGCTTGTCGAACCATCCTTCGACAAGCTCAGGATGATCATGGTGAGCCTGTCGAACCATACATGGTGAGCCTGTCGAACCATACATGGTGAGCCTGTCGAATTCGACAGGC
>JAJYKL010000121.1 GCA_021788625.1 Chloroflexota bacterium | reverse complement strand
GGTTATTGGCTTCCGTGACGGCTTTCGTGGCTTCATGGAGAATCGCAGCGTGGAGCTGGACAGCTCCACGCTCTCCGGCATTTTGACACTGGGCGGCACTATCCTGGGTACGAGCCGCGATAAACCACACCGCATGCCCGTTGGTGGCAGGCTGGTGGACATGACGGACGTGATGATGGAAAACTATCGCCGTTATAACCTGGACGTGCTGGTATGCCTGGGCGGTGGTGGTACGCAGAAGAACGCCTTCCGGCTGGCCCAGAAGGGCATGAACATCATCACCCTGCCCAAAACAATCGACAACGATGTCGTCTGCACCGATGTAACCTTCGGCTTCGACACGGCCCTCAGCGTGGCGACGGAGGCCATCGACCGGCTGCACTCCACCGCGCACAGCCACCATCGCATTGTGGTCGTGGAAATCATGGGCAACAAGGTGGGCTGGCTGGCGCTGGGCGCAGGGGTGGCTGGCGGTGCGGATGTGCTCCTGATCCCGGAGATTCCTTATGATGTGGAGAGCATCGCCGCAGCCATTCGCCGGCGCAGCACCAGCGGCAAGCGTTTCAGTATCGTAGCCGTGGCCGAGGGCGCCATTTCCATCCAGGAGGCCGCCAGCCGCAAGGCAGTGCAGGCGCAGATCGACAAAGCGAAGAGCAGGGCTGCGCGCGAGAAAGCTGAGGCTGAGCTGTCTCAGCTCGAGTCGCAGCATGCCGGGAACACGCTGCGCCTGGCGGCACAACTGGAACAGTTGACCGGCCTCGAGTCGCGCGTCACCATTCTGGGTTACCTGCAGCGTGGTGGCACACCCTCCGCAGCCGACCGGCTGCTCGCCACCCGCCTGGGCACAGTCTGCGCTGACCTGGTGGAGGAAGGGCGGTATGGCCTGATGGTAGCTGCGCGAGGCAACACTACCGAGCCTGTTCCGCTGGAAGAAGTGGCCGGCAAGCTCAAGTTCGTGCCGCCTGATCACCCGTGGGTGCGCACCGCACGCAGTGTGGGCACCTGTCTGGGTGATTAGATACCCGCCAATCCTATAATCCGCTCATCATGATCGCCATGCGCCAACGCCGCACCTGGGTTTCCACTGCGGTGCTCATCTTTGGCGCCCTGCTGGCTCTGCTTGTCCGCCTGCCATTTCTGGACATGCTCAGCCACGACATCATCGGCAGTCTGGGTCACTGGTACGACTACATCGCACTGAACGGCGGCCTCTACGCCCTGGGCGACCGCTTCGCCGATTACACACCAGCCTACCTCTACCTGTTGACGGGAATGGTCTACCTGCGTGAGGATATACTGCCGGAACTCTCACGCGTAGCTGCGATCAAGCTGCCCTCCATCGCCGCGGATCTGGTGATGGCCATCGCGGTGTACAGGCTAGTGCGGGTGTTCGCCCACGACAAGCTCACGCCAGCCTTAGCCTTCGTGATAGCGCTCCTGTTGCCCACTGTCGTAATCAACAGCGCCGTGTGGGGCCAGGCTGACTCAATGTACACCGCGTGCCTGGTATGGTCCATTTACCTGCTATGCATGAAGCGTCCGGCTGCAGCCATGATCATCACCGGCGTCGGCCTGGCACTGAAGCCGCAGACGATCTTCATTGCCCCGCTGCTGCTTTATCTCCTGCTACGGCACAGGCTATACATCTGGCATCTCCTTATTGTCCCGGCGATCTATGCCGCAAGCATGCTGCCAGTAATCCTGCTGGGTCGCCCCCCGCTGGAAGAGTTGGGTACCATAGTGGCGCAGGCTGGCGAGTACCACCAGCTTTCGCTGGGCGCGCCTAACCTGTACCTGTTTGCCCCACCCGACCTGTATCACTTTGGCGTTGTGGTCGGGGTGATCATTTCTGTGATCGCCGGCCTGGTCATTGCCGTCGGCTTCACACTGCGTGCGCGCGAGCCGGATCCGGACGATATTCTGGCCGGCGCGCTGGTGTGTGTGATGGTCATGCCTTTCGTATTGCCGATGATGCACGAGCGCTACTTCTTTCCTGCCGACGTGCTATCCCTGGTGGTGGCGTTTCGCTGGCGCAAGTTTATGTGGTTACCGGTCGCCTGCCAGATCATCTCGTTATCAGCCTATGCATCGGTGCTGCAGCAATTAAGCTGGTGGAACCAGATATTGCCAGGCGTGAAGATATTTGCCTGGCTGAACGCCGTCATTCTCTGTATCGTGGTGGTCAACCTGATTGTTCAGCGCAAAACATCACTTCCGGGAGGCCAGCGTAATGCAGCCCTCACACTCGCAGGGGGCGGCAGCGCGATTACGCTTACAGCGGTGGTCGCTTTGGCGCTTTCACCGTACTTCCGGCAGGCGCCTGATTGGGTTTCCGCGGTCGATCTTTTTCATTCAGCAACCCCCGCAGCGATCACCTACGGCGATGCCATTGAGCTGGTAGGTTATTACCTGCCCCAAACGCGCGCGTATCGAACCGGTATCATGCCCATCGACCTCTACTTCAAGCCGCTACGATCGCTCACCGAAAATTACCGCCTGCAGGTCGAAGCCTTCGCAACTGACGGCCGGTCGCTGGAATTGGTATATGACCGGCCTGTTACCGAAGCCCCACTGAGCACGTGGAAGCCGGGTCAGGTATACATGCAAAGCCTCTTTCTGACCATCTGGTCCACCGTAGATGTGCCTACGCTGGCCACCTATCGGGTGAACTGGGTCGATCCACAAACTGGAAAATTCCTACCGGCGCGCTGTGGCGGCAAGACATGCGACACGAAGATTGGCACGATTCCAATCGGACTGGACCTGCCCACGGTTGAGCCATGGCAGCACGCACCGGCGCAGGCGTCGTTTGGTCCGGCACACGAACTGTCATTATTAGGAGCCGTCTTCAAGCCTGATGTGCGGCCGGGGCAAACCATTGTCGTGACCACCACCTGGCGCATGCAGGCAAGTTCGGTTAGCGATCTGACGCTGTTCGTGCATGTCCTCTCACGCACCGGGCAGATGGTGGCGCAGTCCGATGCACCCGCGCGCGGCGGGTTATATCCCACGAGTGTGTGGCATCTCGGTGAGGTCGTGTTTGACACGAACCGGCTCACCTTGCCGGCCGACCTGCCCGCCGGAGACTACCAGGTGGTCCTCGGTGCATATCCCCCCACCACGTTGCAGCGTATACCGGTCAGCACAGCTCAGGGCGCCCGTCTGCAAGACGACGTGGCTCCCCTCGGTGTGCTACACGTGCGCTGAAGGGGTGCAGGGTATCCCTGGCGTCACGATGTCCGGTCTACTGTTGCCTGGTGCGGCGCTGACGGGAGTACGTCGCAGCGAAGGCCAACTTCGATAGTGATGGCGTGGGAGAGGCGACTGCCGCGAACTGGTTCCGGTCCTGCTCCAATTCCTGTTCTTTGCGTTCATCGCCCAGCAACGCCGCATAGGCACGCAGCTTATTCATCCGCACCGTCGCATCGGCCTGAGCCGCTGCCGGGTTCTGGCGCAGCGTGCGTGAATACTGCAGCACACTGGCGTCTCTCAACTGCTGCAACACGCGCTCGGCAACCGGTGCACTCACCCCGTCACGCTCCCTGAACTGGTTCGGCTCAGCTACGCGTAAGGTCACACGGTTCAGAGTGGTTTTTAGCGCATGACCTGCCGGGGATTCGTATGTCACGTCGCCTTCGAAGGCAAGTCGGGTTCCCGGTTGCTGGGAGGCTACTACAACCGAGATAGGCACTTCGAGCTCGGTATCACAGGGAAGGTAACCGATATCCAGTGTGGCACGGCTGCCATCCTGCCGAAGCGGGTAAGCCGCGGAGAAGGGCATGAGGACGCTGCCAGCTGGCACACGCAGGTGCAGCTCCAGCCGGCGGGCGGCTGCGTTGGCCACATCGCCGAGTTCGGTTGCCAGATAGGTGTCAATCTCACCTGCCTCCTGCACGTGGTAAAAATGGCCGCCACCCTGGTCGGCTAATGCGACCATCAACACTTCGTTGTAGTCATCTCCGACGCCCAGTGTCGAGACAGTGAGTCCTTTTACCCGCGCCTCGCGGGCGCGTTGAGCAATCCGATCGGTATCGGTTTCGCCTTCATTAGCCAGGCCGTCACTCAAGAGCAGGATCAGGTTGGTGTCCCTTTTCCTCCCCAGAGCTTTTCGAATCCCGAGCTCCAGACCGCCGCACAGGGCGGTGTTGCTCCCCGCGCGAATTTCCTGCAACAGACTGTTCAACACGGCCCGACTATGGTCGTTGACGGGTGTGGGCTCGAGCGGGCAGCGTACCTGACTATCGAAGGTGATTAGTGATAGGGAGTCCCCATCGAGGAGACGCATGAGCGCGTTACGAAGCGCATTTTTGGCGTTCTGCAGTTTGTCTCCCGCCATGGAGCCGGAGGTATCCAGGACAGCCGTAAAGTGGATCGGCGGGTGACTCCCCTGTACCGATGCGGCCTGCCCAGGTGGCACCTGCGCCGGCGTCCGCAGCGTGACCAGCAGGTGGCGCTCGACGTTTTCACCCGCCGGACCCATCACCTGGTCGAGTTCCATTTGCGCTCGAACGTACGAATCGCGCTCGTCTGGTAAAAGACCGGTTTCGAAGACAAGTTCGCCACCGCAGCGGATGCAGACCTTGGCGCCTGCCGGTTCGTCCTGTAGCACACCACAATAAAGACAGCGCATCAAGCGAGCCATTTTCGTTCTCCTCAACCTCAACTCTAATCCCAACCTGCGTTCCATCGTGGCATGCCGAGCACGTTGTGACTAAACCAGTGCTCATGGGGGTCACACGCCATCTGTCCATTGTGAGCCGCAGGAGTGTGATGCTGGGATGCCCAACTGCGCGACATGCTGGCGTATCAATCAGCCAATGCCTGATAGACCAGATGGCCGGAGTCTTCGACGGTGGGCAGGTTGTATAGTCAAACTCGGCTTACGCATATTCTTGATTTGTTTAGACTGGAGAAGGCCATGTGGCAACCCATACGATTATCTTCCAGAACCGGCCCCGAGTTCGCCAGTTCTGCTAAAGAACTCTGCCAGCAAACCTCTGGCAAGCTGATCGTGAGTGTCGGAGTGGTTTACCTGCTGTGGCATTTTGTGGCTACCCTGGCCTGGCCAGGAGGTATTGGTTGGTCGATCTGGGTGATCAGCCCGATCATGCTGGCAACCAGCTTTTTTGCATGGTGGCTGGTATCACGTCAGTTCCTGCTGGCCCAGGTTGTCTGGCTGGCAGGTCTTTTCATGACCATCACCTTGTCCATCATCATGTTTCACGAACCGCGAGTGGCATATCTCTACACCTTTCTTCCCCTGGCCGGGGCGATTATCATTGGCTGGCCTGCGGGGGTCGCTATTATTGCCGTTGCCCTGGGGGTATTGTGGGGACTCAGCCAGCCTGGCATGCCCGTTACCATTTCAGCTGCTGCGTTCGCGGTGGTACTGGGGGGCGGTGCGTTCACCACGTTGTTAGGCTGGGCAGCATCGGACTCGCTGCTGACGGTGGTGTACTGGTCGCTCTCCAGCTACGAGCAGGCGCGCGACATGACCGACGAGGCTCAGCGCAATCGGGGGCAACTTGCGCGAGCTTTGAGAGACCTTGATCAGGCATATTACCGTCTGCAAAGGGCAAACGCCGCGCTTCTCGTCGCCTGGCGTACGGCTACCGAGGCGGAGCGCTTTAGGTCAGAATTTGCCACCACCATCAGCCACGAGTTACGCACGCCATTGAATCTGGTTGTTGGGTTCACTGAGATGATGATGACCTCACCGGAGAGCTATGGCAATACAGTATTGCCTGGCGCCTACCGGAGGGACTTGCATTCCGTCTATACCAGTGCGCAGCACCTGCTCGCATTGGTCGATGACGTCATCGACCTGGCTCGTATTGATGCCGGTCGGATAGCCCTGACGCTTGATGAGGTGAATCTTGTAGCACTGGTGAATGAGGCCACAGATATGGTGCATGATTACGTCTCGGCCAAGGGGCTGGATCTTCGTGTGCACGTCGATGATGAGTTGCCGCCTATATACCTGGATCGCCTGCGTATCCGGCAGGTGTTACTAAACCTGCTGGTCAATGCAGCGCGGTTCACCAAGCAGGGTGGGATTACGGTTAGCGGTGCGACTTCTAGCAAGGAGGTGTTAGTTCGAGTGACGGACACCGGACAGGGTATCCCACTACAGGAAGTGCCACGTATCTTCGATGAATTCAGGCCGCATGAAGATACCAGCAGTTCACCATGGGTATGGCATAGCGGTTCCGGGCTCGGTCTTCCCATCAGTAAGCGCTTTGTCGAGCTACATCATGGGCGAATGGGTGTGGAGAGCGTATATGGACAGGGAACGACCATCTGGTTTACACTGCCTTGCGGCGATAAGCCCGAGCAAGCCACCCCAGTCAACGAAGTGTCGCATACTCTTGTCAGAATGCCATCACTCGAAGCAACCCATATTGTTGCTCAAAATAACAATGCTGAGCCCATTGTTATCGTTATGAATGACGATCCCTCACTACTGCATATGATCCAGCGACAGTTTAAAGGCTACAGAATCGCCGGAGCGGAGTCAGAGGTGGAGGCACTTGGTATGGTCGAGGAGCTGAAACCCATCGCATTACTTCTGGACAATAACTGCAATATGGACCTGCTGTCATCTGTGAATGTCCCTATAATTCGCTGCCCGCTACCTTCCACACGGCGAGCCGCGGCCGTGCTCGGAGTGCGTGAGATGTTCAGTAAGCCGGTTGCACGTGATGAATTGCTGGCTGCGGTGGATCGGTTGGGCCAGCCTGTCCGGCGCATTTTGATAGCCGACGATGATCCTGATATGGTTCGCCTGTTTCAGCGCATGCTCGGCGCAGACATCCCGACTGGAGGATGCCTGGAAGCCTTCTCAGGCATGGAAGCCTTGGAAATCTTGTCGCGTGAGAAACCCGACCTGGTGTTGCTGGATATGGTCATGCCGGAGGTGGATGGTTTTGAGGTATTGCGACGCATGGCTGCCGACAAAGATCTGTCATCTATTCCGGTATTTGTCATCTCCGCACAGACCCAGGATGATGCTGCGTCGCTGCTCGCCGGCGATATACGAGTGACCACGCCTGGTCCGATGCCAGTCGGCGAATGGTCGCAGGTGCTGGGAGCAGTGCTGGGGGCTTTATCAGCCGAGTGGCAATAGCATAATGATAAAGTTCAGCCGCCACAATCGGTCATCTAAAAGGTCAGCCCTTTTCAGTAGACCAGGGTGCCAGGGAATGCAGGAGTTGCTGCTGAGTGACCGGCTTGGGGAGGTACGCCAGGGCACCCAATGACAATGCGATCTGTGGTTGATCGAGCACTGAGCATACGATCACTGGGATGTTGCGTAACCGTTCGCTGGCTTTCAAAGATTGCAGGAGTTCCCAGCCATCCTCCTGGGGCATCATAACGTCCAACACGATGACGTGGGGCAACGAGTCTGCGACAATCTCCCTTGCCTCGATGCCATTCATGGCGCCCAGCACGCGCCAGGAGTGACCAGCGAGGTAGCGGCGAAACAGGTCTATTAGCCCGGCGTTATCGTCCACTACCAGCAGCGTCTGAGGTTGTGTGAAACTCCACATGAGCCGTAATTCCAATGCATCGTCTTTTGCCGTAACCTCAGTGGAACCGCCCGTGGCTTCAACCAACGAGCGGCATAGTGCGAGTTCATTTTCCGGTACGCTTGTTCCAGAGATGGGCTGAGCTCGGAACCAAACGCCGGTCGTACCGTCTGGCGAACTGATTACCTCAAGGTGCTGGGTACGGGGCAGGTTCAACAGAGAATTGAAGGCGACGAGTAGAGCTTGTTTTAACAGTACGCGGTCCACTACCAATCCCCGAAGTGAAGCCAATGACGTGATCTGAGCGTCTATGCCTTTTACAATGGCTAAAGGTTTGAGAATGGCTGATAGATCGTCCAGCAACTCGCGATCGTCCAGCCCATGTTGCACGGGGAACGCCGTTAACCGTTCTGCCTCGGTGCGGATCAGATCTGAACGCGACACATCTGTTGATGTATTGTACGAGTTCAGGTATCTGCCCCATAAATAAGTCGCGACGGCATCAATGCCTCGTGCCTGTTCGCGATAAAACTGACTCCTGGCCAGGCCAAGCTGGCGCATGGCTTCACCAGGATTTTGCCCCTCGATGTAGCGAAGTTCCAGCAGGTGATATGTGCGCCAGTCAGGTGATGAGGCGGGCACACCCGCAGCCGGCCGCTGAGCCTGAATGCTGGCCAGAAGAAGACGCCGTAGATGTTGGCCGCGTAGCAACATGCTGAGGTGCAATGGACTTAACAGCGAGGTCAACGGATGTCGTTGTAATGCCGATGTGTCATAAAGTTTCCCTAATGCATCATGCACGAGGTTCGTAAATGTCGGCTGGTCAATGGCTGGTGAGAGATCTGATGAGGCAGACATGGGACAAATATCGGACCAAATTGGGACTGAACTCGTTCCAGCCTGGTATGCAACTCATTAACATTGAAATACTAATCAGTGGAAGCATAAACTAACAGCGCCCTTTCTGGGTAAGGAGGAACCTGACTCTAGTATAACCTAGTCCACTATCGCAAAAACATCTACTCGTATGACATATAAAGCATCTGTCTTTTATACCGGCCAGTAATATGGCTTAGAGGAGAGGATCAACATGGCAAACAGGATTTCACGCCGCCGTTTTTTAAAAGTGGCAGGTGTAGCCGCTGCAGGTGCAGGTCTGGCTGCTTGCGCACCGCAGACGGTGACCGTCGTAGTCACTCAGCAAGTCGAGAAGCAGGTCGAAGTGACTAAAGAAGTAAAGACACTGGTGACCACAGAAGTGCAGAAGATCGTCACAGCCACGCCGATCCCAGTAGCTGTCGCGCCGTCAAAGAGGATCAGGATATACGTCAATGATCTGACTCCAGATAATACAACCGGGCCAGGGGCCTATACGCTTGTGGAGCAAAAGGAATTCGATGCTGCCTACCCGAATATCGATGTGGTGCACCTACCATGGCCGAACGTAACCGTTGAGAAGAGAAAGGAATACTGGATTACTGCCCTTAGTGCTGATTCAGGTGGCCCTTCAGCTGTGCCCTTTGACAATGCAGATCTGGCCATGGAAGCTGCTCGTGATGGTATATTGGCCGAGCTTGATCCCTTTTTGCCACTCTACTTTAAAGAGTGGTCCGATGTAATGCCCTTCATCCAGCAGGTGTGCTCTTACAATGGAAAGGTCTACTGCATTCCAGGTGCAGTGGAAGCTCAAGGGTACGTAGTACGCAATGATTACTTGAAAGAAGCAGGCTTCGACCAACGTTATGAACCCAAAGATTGGCCAGAATTTGCTGACATGGTAAAGAAACTCACTAACAGCAAACACCAGGGAATCATGTGGAACTGGATCTATGGCCAATTCATGTCAATGAATGGTGGTGCACAAGCTATAGAGAAGAGTGATAAGACTATTGAGTTGCATTATGCGGCGAAGGAAAATGTAGAAACGCTGAAGTTTTTCTGGGATTTGCTGCATCCCACGAATTACGCGACCAAGGATCCTTTCGAAGATTTCGGCGCGCTTCTTAATGATTTCCAGCAGGGCAATGTGGCCGTCTTCCCCTTCTTCCCCTCCTGGTTGAACTGGTTGTTTGGCGCCGCGAAATTCCAGCCTGAACAACTTAATTATTATGCTAATCCACTAGGACCGAGTGCTATAGCTGGTAATACTCTCGTTAAACCAGGTGCTTCTCTTAACTGCTTGACCTATACGTTAGGCAAACATCAGAAACCTGAGGAAATGGACGCGGCAGCACGATATATCTGTTTCATGTACAGCCTTGATCAGCATAAGAAACAAGCTGCGTGGTTTAAGGATAACGAGATCAAAGGCATGTTTGCATCCCCGTTTAAGAGTTCCGATTGGACACAGCTTTCATATGGCGTTCCAGCATGGTGGGCGCCAACTTTACCAAAGATGATCTCCGATGGCGTTGTCAACCCCGCCCCCGATTATGCTGGTGGTACATATTGGGATAAGGGGGTCGATTCGATTATGCGTGCAGCGAGTGTCAATATTCAAGTTGAGCTACAAAAGGCGGAAAACACTTGCAAGACTGAATGGCTAGATCAATATACCCAGAAGTTGAAGAGCGGATAAACCTAGCCATGTATAACATGAGTTCGAACGGTGTTGGCTGTTCGAACTCATGCTTCATTTTAGTATAGAAGACTGGTGGTGTTATGTTTGCAACAGATAATATAGAATTATGTTTTTATAGGGTACCTAAATGGCGCAGTTACAAAAGGTAAATCCCACAGCGCGTGCAATTCAGAGGACATGGCGGTTGCAATTATTAGGATGGCAAAAGCTCATTCCGGCTTTCATTTTCCTGGGGCCAGCGGTTATAGCTTTCCTTGTATTTCGTTATTACCCACTAGCCATGGGGCTATACATGAGCCTCTTTCGTTGGGATACTGCCAATCCGCCTGGTATGTTTGTGGGGCTTGAAAACCTACAACTGGCAATAAGCTCGTCTGTATTTCACGAAGTCTTCGTAAATACAGTGTTACTGTTCGTA
>JAJYKL010000023.1 GCA_021788625.1 Chloroflexota bacterium | reverse complement strand
CCCCGCAAGCGCAATTCCAACGCGACACGACGAGACGGCGGACAAGGTTTTTGTACTCTCACACGGCGATTCCCGCAAGTCGTTGGCGCTCACGGCAGAGCACCTGCTGCTGAGGGCAGGCCGTACTCACGCCACCGACGCCGAGCCGGGAATCGTTCACCAACACTCACGAAAGGACAAGGCCATACATTGACATGGAGCAGGCTCGTGGAACACCGGCGGCCGGGCCACATGGCTCCTGCCATACTTCGTGAGCGTTCCCCTAACCGGCCGCGGTCAACCCTGGGAGGCGCTAAACGACGCGATCATCGCACCGATTGGCCGGGACTCTGACTCCTAAGGTGTGTAGCCGGACCGCAGTGAGTAGGAAACCTCAGTACGTCCAGGCCACTGAATCGGGCAGGGGGCGCTGGGCTACGGGATCCCAGTCGGAAGGCACAGTCTGCGCGACATGGCGCGGGCGGATTGAGCAGCGTGAACAGGGCGGGAGATCACTGGATGACCGATCGCCTCTGCCTGTCCGTAACAGGTCCGCCACAACGTCGAAGCAATCACGCAATCTGAATAATGTAGCCCGACAGCCACCAATGAAGGTGACGCGCTGCAGGTGCATTGCCTGCATCTCTTCGCCGTATGAGCCGCGATCTGTCAGGGGACAGGAACGCTGGCGCCAACCCCAGGTGCGTCCCATTACCTGCCGACCGCCGGGAAGCTGCACGGGATAACACTCCGTGCGAGGGCCCAGGCACGGAGCACCGGTGGCTGTCTCCACTGCATGGTGGAATGTGTTGGAGGCATAACTCACGCCAAGGAGCAAGCCGACCCCATCGTCGGCCAACAGCAATCCCAGCGGTGACTCGGGACCCATGGTCAGGGTGCGGTGGTGGAGCTCAGTATAACGGCGGGCATGCCTGCCCCACGCCGCGAAGGGGTGTGTAGGGTCCAGACTCCGATAGATGCCAGGCATGCGCCAGAAGGTATCAGGAATGACTCCGTTGAGGGTGGGGGTTGCCTGGGGATCATAAAATCCGGCGCCGCCTGCCCTGAACGGCACGTCGTGATTGAAAGTGGGCATCAACAGGGTGCCCTGCGGTGTCAATACTTCCATCAGCGCGTCGATCACGCACCGGGCGCCACCGGTTACACGGCCGAAGCTCTTTAGTGAGGAATGCACCATGACCCTGGCACCGTGAGTGAGTCCCAGATCACGCAGACCGGCGACCAGATCCGTCCGGGTTACCTCCGGATTGAGTGAACCTTCCACAGCGCCATTGTATGCTTGGGTGGCAAATCCGAGAGGTTCACCCACATGGACCTGCGTCTCGCACGCCGGCGCTTGAGGATGGGGATCGTACCGGCGGTATAATCATCTAGATAGCCATCTAATTAATTATACGAAGGTATTTGATATGGAAGCGGAGCTACATCGAGATAAACTGGATAAGCTGCTCGAGTTCTTTAAGGCAATGGCCGACGAATCGCGCCTGAAGATCATCGGGCTGGTGGCGCAGCAACCCCGCAGTGTGGACGAGCTGGCGGCGTTGCTGGGACTGAGCGGGCCGACGGTATCGCATCACCTGTCTTACTTGCAGCGCGTCGGGCTGGTGGAAGCGCGGGCGCAGCAATACTACAGCATCTATTCGCTGCGGACCGAGACCCTGCACGCCATGGTTAAGGACATCCTGTCCACGAAGAAACTATCCCGGGCAGTAACCGGGGATGTGGACCTGGACGCCTATGCACGCAAGGTAATGGCCGTGTATGTGCCGGACGGAAAGATCGAACACATCCCGACCCAACTCAAGAAGCTTGAGGTCGTTGTTCGCTGGTTGGCAACCCATTTTGAGCCAGGTCGGCGTTACACCGAGAAGCAGGTGAACGAGATCTTATTGGAGTATCACGAGGATTTTGCCACCCTGCGTCGCGAACTGGTGAACTTTCACCTGCTGGACCGGAAAAACAACATCTATTGGCGGGTGAAGTGACAGCCGCCGGCAATCGAATCACCTCAGCGCATCAAGGTGCAAGCGATGCCCGGGCGCTTCATGAATGGACATTCGAATTAAAAGCAGGATAATGTCGGCATCAGGAGGAAAGTTGATGAGCGCCTGTTCCCAGATCCATCCGGTCCATTGCATTATGCCTCCTTACATGCTGACTCAAATTGCCACCCGTGGCACTCCCGAGCAGCAGTCCTGGGCACAACGGACGCTGGCCATCACCAGCATCCTGCGCGAACAACGCGAAATGATCATTCGAGGCGCGGCGGCGGCCCCTAAAACCCCCCTGGGGGGAAAGAACCGGGTGATCTATACCGCGGAGCATGGCGACGCGCTACCCGGACAGCCGGTGCGCGCCGAAGGTGAATTCCCGGTCAACGACCCGGCCGTGAATGAAGCCTACGATGGAGCCGGCGCAACGTATGACCTGTATCACGACATCTACATACGTGACTCGGTTGACGGAGAGGGCATGCGCCTGGACTCTACCGTGCATTACCAGAATAACTACGACAACGCATTTTGGAATGGTCATCAGATGGTTTATGGGGACGGCGACGAAGCCCTTCCGCCAGACCAGCAATTGTTCAACCGCTTCACCATAGCCGTGGACGTCATCGGCCACGAGTTGACTCATGGCGTTACCCAATACACCGCCAACCTGATTTACGCCGACCAGTCTGGCGCATTGAACGAGTCCATCTCCGATGTTTTTGGCATCCTGGTCAAGCAGCATTCGCTGGGGCAGTCGGCCACGGAGAGCGACTGGTTGATTGGCAAGGGACTGCTGGCGGCTGATGTACAGGGCCAGGCGCTGCGCTCGATGAAGGCACCGGGCACCGCGTATGACGACCCGATCCTGGGCAAAGACCCACAGCCAGCGCACATGCAGGACTACCAGAACATCGGCTCCGATAACGGTGGGGTACACATCAATTCCGGCATCCCCAACCACGCCTTCTACGTCGCAGCGACCAACATCGGCGGAAACGCCTGGGAGAAGGCCGGACGCGTATGGTACGTGACCCTGCGCAACCGGCTGCGCGCCAGCTCCAGTTTCCAGGAAATGGCCGATCTCACCTACCAGGTGGGAGGCGAGCTATTCGGCGCTGGCAGCCTGGAGCAGCAGGCTATCCGCTCAGCATGGAACGAGGTGGGCATCACCGTTGACCTGTCCCCGATCCCAGCTCCACCCCGCGAGGCAAACACCGGTTGCCTGACCGCGCCGGTGGATTTTGTGATCAGCCTGGGGCGGCGTCTGACTGGCAGAAGTCTGCGGACACGCCGTACCCTCCATTAACATGATTGGATCTTCGTGGAGATTGAGGGATCGATGACCGAGTTACTCTATCAGACCGATAGCTACCTGCAAACCTTCAACGCGCTGATCACCGCTGTGGATGCATCTCAACACGCCATCATGTTGGACCGCACCGCTTTCTATCCTGGTGGAGGCGGCCAGCCGAACGACCTGGGCAAGCTCACTGCACCGGGAGCGACCTTTTCTGTTGTAAAGGTGCAGAAGGCCGCCGATGGTGTGCTGCACATCCTGGCCGGTGACGCCCCGCTCCCTGCTGAGGGCACCTCCGTGCTGGGCCAACTCGACTGGGCACGTCGCTTTCCACTCATGCGCACACACACCATGCTGCACATCCTGTGCGGTGTGATCTTCCGCGATTACGGTGCCCTGGTGACAGGTGGCAATATGGAGCCGCTCAAAGGCCGCATGGATTTCGAATTTGAGACGCTGCACAAGGACTTTGTTCAACAGGTGCAGCAGGCAGTCAATAAAGAGGTGGAAGCCGCGCGCAAGGTGAACGTGCGCATCCTGCCGCGCGAGGAGGCATTCCAGATACCCGACCTGATTCGCACCAAGATCAATCTGCTGCCAGAGGGGATGACACGCGTGCGTGTGGTCGAGATTGAGGGGCTGGACCTGCAGGCCGACGGTGGCACTCATGTGCGCAACACGTCGGAGGTGGGGCCTATCCGCGTGACGGACTACAAGAGCAAAGGCAGGATCAATAAGCGCCTGTACGTGGAACTGGACTGATCGGCCTGCCGTTGCATTGCCATGACATTGCAGCACACCTTCACGCGCTGGACCGAGTTTTGGGCTGGCGTGCGCGATACCTTCCCACTCGTCGTTGGAGCGGTGCCCTTCGGCATTATCTTCGGCGCACTCGCGGTAACCAGCGGTATCTCACCGAGTGGAGCGCTGGCCATGTCGGCCTTCGTCTTCGCCGGATCGGCACAGTTCGTCGCAGCCGGGCTGTTTGCTGGTGGCGCCCCAGTGCTTGTCATCGTGCTCACCACACTGGTAGTGAACCTGCGCCATACGCTCTACGCAACCGCGCTCGCGCCGCACATGAAACACTTGCCGCAACGCTGGCTTATTCCGCTCGGTTTCTGGCTGACTGACGAATCGTTTGTTGTGGTCAGTGCCAGACATACCCGAAATGATGCATCTCCTTTAAAGCACTGGTACTTCCTCGGCTCTGCCATATTTATGTACACCAACTGGCAGTTGTGCACGCTTATCGGGATACTGGTTGGCCGGGCCATCCCTAATCCTGCCGCCTGGGGGCTGGATTTTGCAGCAGTGGTGACGTTTATTGGGATGCTGTCGCAATTCGTACGAAACAAACCCGCACTGGTGAGCGCAGGCGTAGCGGGGCTGTGCGCCCTCCTGGCACACGGGTTGCCCAACCAACTGGGCCTGCTCGTGGCAGCGGCGCTGGGCATCGCCGCGGGCATGTTGAGCGAAGCGCTTTTCCCGGGTGAGCAGGTGAAACCGGTTAACCCAGTGCAGACGACTTCAGCAGCACAGGCAAAGGAAGCGCCGTGAATGAGGTTTTGCTGGTAGCGGGCATGGCGCTGGTGACTTTCGCCGCGCGCTATCCACTGCTGGTGCTGGTAGGCAAGCTGCAGCTGCCACAGCCCGTACTGCGCGCGTTGAAGTTTGTACCCATCGCGGTTCTGACGGCCATCATCACGCCGGCGATCATCTTTCCGCGCTCCAACCGGCCCGAGTTCGCGCTTAGCAACGAATACCTGGTGGCAGCCATCGTAGCCGCTCTGGTGGCCTGGCGCAGCCGGAACGTCCTCCTCACGATCGTGGTGGGCATGCTGATGCTACTAGCCTGGCGCTGGATCATGGCGCTGGTGCATATGTAAAGTCCAAATCGATGTCAGACTTCCCGGAGATGTCTGACATCGATTGCTGCAACTCACGATTGAGCTCTCAAACATCCCTCTGCAACCAACGCTTGGTTGAAAGCAGCGCCTCTTTGTGATACATACGAGGCGCCTGAGTACACTAATCGCCAGGTCATAAGGAGTCGAAGTCATGATTGATCCGCACCAGACGGGTGCCTACATTGCTCAATTGAGGAAAGAGCGAGACTGGACGCAGGTCGAGCTGGCGGACAGGCTCAACGTGACCCACCAGGCCGTCTCGCGTTGGGAGACGGGGGATTCGTTCCCCGATCTGATCACACTGGCACAGCTCGCGCAATTGTTCGGGGTGCGGATGGAAAGCCTGCTGGACGGTAACTCAACCCACACTTCACCTGCCGGGACCAGACGGGATGCCTTGCTGGCGGAGCTGTCGGCAGGCCACGCCGAACGAGCGGCAGAGTTGGCGAAGGTGGATCCATCGGATCTGGAGACGGTGATCAAGTCTGCGCCGTTGACCCGGCCCAGCCTGATCAATAAGGTTGTCAAAAACATGAGCGAGTATTCATTCAGTTTGGAACAGGTTATGGGGCTGGCGCCGTTCATCAGCCAGGAGTTACTGGACGCCATGGTTGCCGGGTTGAATGAGAAGCCTGGCGTGCAATCGCTTGTGGGGCTGGCACCATTTATGAGCCGACCGGCACTCAACCGTTTGGTGAGTCAGTTGGAAGGTTCAATGAACATCAAGTATGTCATCGCCCTGGCCCCTCACCTGGACAAGACGACGCTGGATCTTTTGGTAGAGCGGAGTACGCTGGACAAGATCGAAGGCTTCGATGTGATCGCATTAGCTCCCTTCGTGAGCCGGTCAGTCCTCGACAAACTGCTGGAGCGTCTGCCTGCGGAAGAACTGGGCATTGACCGGGTTATCTCGCTGGCCCCATTCGTCGACCACAGCCGGTTGTCCAGGCTGGTGAGCAACGTCGGGCTGAACCCGATGAGGCTGCGTGACCTGACCGCACTGGCCCCCTTCCTCGACAGACCAACCCTGCAACAACTCGTGTTGCGCGTACCGCCCGGAATGGTGAACGCAGGCACCCTGGTGGCACTCGCCCCCTTCCTCGACCAGCCGACGCTGGAGGCATTGATCCGAGGCCAGCGACCGCAGGCGCCAGTCGATAAGGGTTGAGGAAGGCGGACGCGCACTTCTCCACTTTACCCGGCGGGAAGAGTCCGCGTAAGGTGTTCGCACGTTCCGCTGGGCTTGCTTGCTGAGATCAGAGAACTCCGGTGGCGAGCTGACCCACGCCTGATCCACCCCTTGCCCTCAGAATGGTGCCCGCCCCGATTTCGATGATGAACAACAGGTCGCACTCGACGGACATCAGGAGCGAGATGTCCCATCGGCGCACTCAACGAATTTGGCGATCTCAGCCTGTCTGAGCTCGCACAGCACAGACAACTGCTCAGGTCTCGCACGCAGCTTCTGCCGGATCGATGGCTGAGCGCTGACTGGCCTGCGGCAGAATCGCCACCCTGCCCACAGGAATTGGCGTCTACAGCGCCAGAGAGGCAAACCATACCAGGCCGATCGCGGATAAGCGAGGCTTAGCACATCATAGGACCATAGCGGTGCGCTGTATGGGAATCGGTGCGGGCACCTTGACAATTGCCTGATCGGACATAAAATGAGTAAGTACTCACTCATTAGCGTTGTCCATGGCGAACCCGTCATTCACAGGCCCCGATGATCAGGCGACCCGGCCACCCCGGCGCCGACCCGCTCAACGCCCGGCTGAGATCCTGGATGCGGCTGCGCAGGTCTTCGCCCAGCGTGGGTATGACCGGGCCACTACCCGGGAGATTGCCTCAGCAGCCGGCGTTTCAGAAGGCACCCTCTATCGCTATTTCAGCGGCAAGAAGGGCATCCTGCTCGCCCTGCTGAAAGATTTTATGGACAAGGCGATGGCGGAGGTTTCCCGCATGCAAGCCGCGCAGTCCGGCTCCTTCGAGGAGCTGGTGGCCGCCATGCTGGCCAGCCAGATCCGCGCCGCTCATAAGCGGCCGTTCAACCTCATGCTGCTGCAGCAGACCGTACTGGACCCAGACGTTGGCCGCTCCTTCGCGCAGATGAACACCCAGCTCAGACAGGCGGTCGCGCAACAGATGGCGGCGCTGGAGGCACAGGGCGCCCTGCGGCAGATCGATCCCTTTATAGCTGAGGAGGCGCTGGGGAGCACGATTATGGGTTTGACCGTCGGCGCAGAACTGGGCTCCTATGGATGGCACCGTGAACCACTATCTCCAGAAACTCTTGCCGCGGGTATAGCAGATGTGCTCATGAATGGGTTGCGCACTCGCCATAAAGTGCGCAAGTCTCACAAAAAGGAGAAATGAAATGTCCGAGCAAGTCACTGCAATAACGGCGCAGGATTTCGCTGAGATACGCTGGAAGGGCCACTGGATCTGGGTGCCCGAGGAAAAGATCGAGATAGTTGGAAGAATGCCGGGCATGGAGGAGCCCGATAACAAGAAACTTGAGTCGCACGGCCTGCTCCGCAAGACTTTCTCCCTTCAGAAGGTGCCTGTGCGCGCTCCAGCACGCATCACGGCGGATTCGCGCTATGCGCTTTACGTCAACGGCCAGGAGGCATTCCGTGGACCTATCCGCAGCCAGCCCAAGCGGCTGTACTACGACATGCTCGACCTGGCGCCATACCTGAAACCTGGCGAGAACGTGATTGCTGTGTACGTGAAGTATTACGGTACAGTCAAGTCATTCTGGATGCCTGCTACGGCCAATTCCACCCTGGGCAGAACCGGCGTGCTGGCCTTCGAGGCAGATTTGGGTGACGCAGGCTGGTTGGTGAGTGATGGAACATGGAAAGCACGCAAGAGCGACGCCTGGTCTGGTGAGGGCAATGCAACTGGCAACGGGCCAATCGCAGGCGGTGTGCCGGTGGAGGTACTCGACGCGCGCAAGCTGCCCGCAGGCTGGCGAAACAGCGGATTTGACGACAGCACCTGGGGCAATACACAGGTAATCCCAGCCGTGCACATCAACGGCTACGGGCACACACAACCACCTACCGATCCCTACGGCCCGATGTACCCACGACCCATCGCCAAACTGGAAGGCGATCGGATGCACCTTGCATCGGTGACAGTCGAGTTGGTTCAGGGAGCGGTGGATACCACCAGTGGCAGCCCGGCCCGGCGTGTCAGGGCGTCCCTCAGTATGCCTGCCACGGCAACCATACAGACGAATAGTCTGCCCGTGAAACTCACTATTCCCACGGGCGCCTATGCCCGGCTTGTAATCGACATGGGCCATATCGTCGCCGGCTCAGTGCAATTGGACGTGAGTGCTCCAGAGGGCACCACTTTCGATCTGTGCTACGTCGAAGACCCCCTCAGCGGAGGGGCGCCGGTGATGTTCGGTCCGCATGCGGGCAGCCGCTACGTCGCCCGTGGCGAACAGGACCGTCATCAAGTGTTCGACATGAACGGTTTCCGTTACGCCTATATGATCGTGCATGGCACGGCAGGCGAGGTTACGTTGAATGATATCGCGGTGCAGGAGTACCACTATCCCTGGCAGGCGGGCGCGTCGTTCGTGTGCAGCGACGCGTCGCTGAACCAAATTTACCAGGCTGGCATCCGCACTGTGCAGCTCAACTCATGGGACGCCTTCATGGACTGCCCCACCCGTGAGCAGCGCGCCTGGGTGGGTGATAGTGTGGTGCACCAGATGGTGCATCTGGCCACCAATACCGACTGGCGCCTGGCTTGGCACTACCTGACGTTGGGCAACTCACCGCGCTCCGATGGTATTTTGCCCATGAGCGTTGCCGGCGATATTGAAGCTAGTGGCGGCATGACCATCCCCGACTGGTCTTTGCACTGGGTGCACGGCGTCTACAACCTGTACCGCTTCACCGGTAATCAGGAAACCGTACTGACCCTCATGCCCACCGTTGCACGCGTGTTACGCTGGTATGCGCCCTATCAGACGAAGGTGGGCGTCCTGAAGGACGTGACTGAGTGGAATCTGGTGGATTGGTCCAGCCTGATCACCGACGATGAAAGCGCCATCCTTACCGCGTTATGGGCCCGGGGCTTGCAGGAGTTCGCCGAAATCGCCGGCTGGTTGGGCGAGCAGGCCAGCCAGAAGTGGGCTGAAGTTCTCTATGCGAAGACCAAGACGGGTTTCGAGAAGTTCTGGGATGAGGCGCGCGGCACTTATGTGAACAACGCGAAAGGCGGCGTACGACAGAAGACGGTGAATCAGCTTGCTGGCGCGGCAGCGATCGTCTCCGGGCTGGCACCCCAGGACCGCTGGCAGCGCATTATCGAGACGATCACCGATCCACAGAAGGTTGTCGTACGCACGTGGATGAGCTTCGGCGGCACACCCGAGCAGTTGCGGAAACGAATGCAAAACCAGATGATGGGCATCTACGAGCCTGATTGGAATGTTGACAGTGAGATTGTCAGCGCCGAGCCGTTCATGAGCTACGTGGTGCACGACGCTGTGGCGCAGGCCGGTCTGGCCGCGCGATTGCCTGAGCTTTACCAGCGCTGGTCGTCGTTCCTGGTGAATGGATATGACACGATCGGCGAGGACTGGAAGCATGGCACACATGTGCATGGCTGGAGTTGCACGCCGACGAAGGACATGGTGTTCTATACACTGGGCGTCATGCCGGCAGAGCCTGGGTACACCAAGGCGCGCATCGCCCCGCGTCTGGGACCGCTGGAGTGGGCCAGGGGTAGTGTGCCCACACCGCACGGCCTGATCACGGTAAGTGCCACCCGCGATGGCGTGACCGTGGATTCTCCTGTGCCAGTGGTAGTTGAGCTGCCCGGCAAACCTGTGCGCGAGCTGCCGGCCGGCAAGCACGACGTAAGGTAGGGAGATTCGCCACCTACGCATGGAAGCACGCCATTAAGTCCATCGACGTGCTTCCGTGCCAGCGAAGGGATGGCGAATGGCACCTGGGCTCTGGGCTGCTCGCGTGCTGGTTGCATCCGAGTTCCCGTTTCGCGGAAAACACCGGGAGCCTGACGCCCAGGATCTCGAGGGCGCCTAAATAACGGCGATGGCTTCGATCTCAACCAGGGCGCCGCGGGGGAGTTTCGCCACTTCGACAGCCGAGCGGCCAGGTGGGTCCTGCGAGAAGTACGTGGCGTAGACACCATTCATGGCAACAAAGTCATTCATGCTGGCCAGGAAGACCGTGGTCTTGACCACGTGCTGCAGGTCCGATCCAGCTGCCTGGAGCACAGCCGACAGGTTCTTCAGCACCTGATGCGTCTGCGCCTCAATACCCCCCACCACTATATTGCCTGTAGTGGCGTCCAGAGGGATCTGGCCCGAGCAAAACACGAAGCCGTTGGCGAGGATGGCCTGTGAGTAAGGGCCAATGGCCTTGGGCGCTGAAGCGGTCTGAACGACACTGCGATTTGGCATAGTTTTCACTCCTTAAGGTGCCGCGGCTGCTGGGGGCGTCGGCGTCTGGTACTGCGTTGTCTGGGATGTGGGAGAGAACGCGACGATGGCACTGATCACCATGCTCAGCACCACCAGAATGCTGATAATGTACAGGATGATGCGGTTACGCCGCGAAAGTCTTCGGGTATCCATATCGTGGTATTGTCCTACAGGTGATCGGCATGTCAACCGACGATGTTTGGTATAGATGCCATCGTATAAGGATAAGCCGCTGATCATCAATCGCAGCGATCATGTCAGAAGACGACAGGTTCACAGCATCGTGATTTAGTGATTATGGTATTGGGTAGGTGGGAGTGCCACCAGCCCTCGCGATGGGCGCGACAGTTCAATACGTCGTTATGCTGATCAATCGTGTGATGACCCCCTCAGTACCATCAGCCACCATCATGGCATTGATTCCACTCACAAATCTGATTCCGGCTAGTGTGTGCACATCCATAGCTAACCCGGCGGTCGCATCAGCTACGGCTGCAGCACTGGGTGTCTTGACGCCGATGCCGTGCACGCCACAACCGGCTGGACCATGGACGCCTGGGGCGGCGTGGGTAATGTTCAAGCATAAACCAGCGCTCAACAATACATGCCAGTTGATGTGCAGTTATGGCGGCTCGATTACTGTTATGAACCCCGGGCAATTCCGGGTGCAGTGCACTTAGAGCAACGGGCTGCCACCCAGGCCAGCCCAGGCTTATCTGATCCACGTCCTACAGGTAGAAAATCCGGCTTGCGTTCTCGGCCAGCAGGCGGTCGTTATAAGCCGCGCCACCCTCAATGTTGCCGGAGAGGTAGATCGGCGGCGTGATGCCGCGCGCCACTAGCCGCTCGATCGTCTCGGCCATCAGGGCGTGCATGACAGCAATACTCGTCACGCCTGAGACGGGCGTGAACTTCTGCGGCACGCCCTCCAGGCTGAGCAACGCGTCGCCAGGCGGCACCCGGTTGTCAATGGCGATGTCACACACATCGATCAGCTTCTGTCCCAGGCTATTGCGCGGGGTCACCGAGTCGGAAAACGCCCGCGACGTCACGCCGATCACCGTCGCTCCGATTGACTTGCCCTTCACAGCCGCTTCGACAGGCACTGCGTTGCGGCCTGACACAGACACCACGATCAGCACATCGCCAGCCTGGAGGTGCGCACCAGCCAGGGCGATTTCGCCGTAACCCTCCATCTGCTCCATCTTGGAGGTGAGGGTCGGCGGGTGAAGGTCCAGTACCAGGCCAGGGGCGACAATGGGGTTCATCAACATCAGTCCGCCGGCTCGGTAGTAGACATCCAGCACCGGCAGCAACGAGTGGTTGCAACCGAAACCAAACAGCGAGTGACCCCCGGCGATTGCCTGGGCAATCGCTTCTGCCGCGCGCTCGATGGCCGGAGTCTGTTGCTCGATCAATTCCCCGATCAGGTTTTGGAGGTGTTGCAGGTATGTTTTGGCTAGCATGTGGAAAGCTCCATCGTTCAGAATGCAGGTAATTGTATGTCGTCCAGGTGTGAATGGACTATGATTCAAGCCTGAGAGGAACAGCGATGGAGGCCATCAACAAGTTTCGTGCCGACCTGAAAGCTGGCCGCACCTGTCTGGGTGCGAGCGTCAGCCTGTCCGATCCGCTCGTGTCAGAGGCGTTGTGCGATTCGGTCGACTTCCTGTGGATCGACCTGGAACACAGCCCGATGAGCCCGGAGGCGCTGAACGGGCATCTATTGGCAGCACGAGGCAAACGCATTCCCGCGCTGGTACGCGTCGCAGCGGCGTTCACACCGCTGATCAAGGGTGCGCTAGATTCCGGCGCCGAAGGCATCATCGTGCCGCAAGTGCGCAGTGTGACAGAGGTACGCCAGGTGGTGAACGACTGCCGTTATCCACCGCAAGGTCTGCGTGGCTATGGACCCCGCGTGCCATCGGGATACGGTCGTCATGGCGGTCGCGCTTTTAGCGAGCAGGAAAATCGCGATGTGTTCGTCTCGGTGATGATTGAGACAGCGGAAGCGCTGGCTGCCCTGGACGACATCCTGGCCATTCCCGGACTGGATTCTATAGTGATTGGCCCGCAAGACCTGTCATTTTCGCTCGGTTATCCTGGCGACCCGGAAGACCCGCATGTGGTGAGTGCCATCGATACGATCATCGCCAAGGCACGTGCTGCCGGACGCTACGTTGGCGCGGGAATGGGCGCCAGTGCCGCCTACGCCCACGATCTGGCTCAGCGAGGCGTGCAGTGGCTGCAGGTGGGTGGCGACTGCGATTTGATGCGCCTTCATTTTGAGCTTGTCCGTGCAGACTTCCACCGTCTGCACACAGCCGCTTCTGTAAAGGCCCCAGCCAGGATTCCGGTCGAGAGACCGGCAGAGCCCCAGATAGGAGATGATGCACCGTGATTGTGATCCAACCCAAGCAGCTTGAGAATCTATTGTGCAGCGCGCTGGCCGCCGTCGGTACTCCCGACGAGATCGCCCGCATGGTGGCCGTGTCCCTGGTGGACGCCAACTTGAAGGGCGTCGACTCACACGGCGCGGTGCGCATTCCCTCGTACCTGAACTTCGTGGCGGAGGGATACATTAAGCCTGCTGCACGGCCGGAGCTCGTACGTGAGACGGCAACCACGGGACTGGTGAATGGGCATGCCGGCTTCGGCATCTACACACTCAGCTACGCGGCCGACCTCGCCATCCAGAAGGCAAAAGAAAGCAACGTGGCATGCGTGGGGTTGATCGAAGCCACACATACGGGACGCATCGGCTGGTTCGCAGAACGGGCTGCTTCACAAAACGTCATCACCTTCATCACCGGCGGCGGCACGGTGCGCAAGGAGCGTCACCAGTCTGTCGCACCTTATGGTGGTGCGCGCCACATCCTGAGCACCAACCCGGTCACCTTCGGGATGCCTGGGGGTAGCCTGGGTATTGTGCTGGCAGACTTCGCCACCAGCATCACGTCCGAAGGTAAGCTGCGCATCTACCGCGCACGGAAAGCGCCGGTACCGCAAGGTTGGATATTGGATAAGGATGGCAACCCCACGACGGATGCAGAGGAATTTTACGATGGCGGCGCGATCTTGCCGGCCGGTGCCTATAAAGGATACGGGCTGTCGGTGGTGGCGGAGCTGTTAGCCGATGCGCTACTGGGCCCTGCGCATGAGTTCAACTGGGTCGTCGTCGCGCTCAATATCGAAGCGTTCCGTCCTGCGGACGAGTTTAGCCACGCCAGCGAAGAAATCCTGCGCAAGATCAAGAGCATCCCGCCTGCCAAGGGTGTGAACGAAGTGCTGTTCCCTGGCGAGCCAGAGCAGCGCGCCGCCTCTGCCCGCGCGCAGGGTATCCCGATCCATGACGAGGTATGGCAGCAGATTTCGGACGCCGTGCGCAAAGTGGGGGTGGATCCCGCTGCTTTCGTCAGCTAAAGCCCTGATCGATTCCACACCACCACCTTCGTGAAGGCCGCCGGGTACCGGACCTGGCCGGGCAACTGGGCAGTGGTTCCGTCTATTCAGGCGGCGTCTGGCTGGAAGTGCGGGGGGCAAACTGGCAACACCACAGCTGTTCAGTCAGTGACATCAACGGCAAAATGAACCCTCCCGCCGTAATGGCGAGCTGGTACGACGCTGTCGCGTTCTGCCTGTGGCCGAGTCATATCAGGATATGCACGGTGAAATGGCCCGGTGCAGCTCAATGGGAGAAAGTGGCTCGCGGGGTCAATGGGCAAGTTTAGCCATGGGGAGACCAGCCGCCCAATCCAAAAGGTTGAAACTAGAACGGCAATGTAATAGGTACAACACCGACAGGCTGGTACAGTCCTCTGGGAGATAGCCCCTACGGGGCGGTAGACACGGCCGGTACTGTATGGCAATGGGCCATTAGTGTGTATAGGCCCTATCTACACAGCCAGCCGATGGGCGGGAAGATACGGCCAGTACGCGCGCACGCGTGTTGCGTGGGGGCAGTTATGACAGCCATGCGATGGATGTTCGTAGTGCACTCAGCCCCATGGAAATGCCCAAACACCGTGATAACATAAGCGGCTTTCGGGTGGTGATACTGCCCGAAGCTCGCGCTGTCAGCTCGCCTGCGTCTTGAGCCGCTTGAATAGGATGGCCGGTACAGGAGCGATCGCGATCCTCGCGCCAGCCATCTCATCGCTGATGGTAGGAAACCTGTGCCGCCATGTCGAGTGCACCGCCAACGCCACACAGCGCGCTGCATGCACGGGGGATGACGAAGTGGATCGGGATCAGTCAGTACTCATTGATTCAGCCTGTGAACCCGGTTCCAGCGGATAATCACACACCTTGTTCGGCATACGCCTTCACAATGCCCTCGTTCACCTCCTGTGCGCCGGGCAGGTTAGCATTGCGGTACACGTGCGGAGGTATTCCGCGCCGGGTCAATAGCGCGCAGACCTCCGCTTCCAGTGCCCACATGATGTAGACGAAACTGAGTCCGGAGCTGGCGCAGATCTCCTCGTCCATGCCAGGGATCTTCAATAGGGTGTCGCCCACCGGGCCGCAGTCGTCGATGACGATGTCACTCACCTCGTACAGCCGTTTACCGCTGTCGTGCACCGGCTGCAGCGAGTTCGAGTAGGTGAGAGAGGTAATGGCAACCACCGTGGCCCCACGCGCCCGGGCTCCTATGGCCAGGCTGATGGGCATGCCGCGCGAGCCGGAGACCGAATGAATCATCATGATGTCACCCGGTGCGAGTTGGCACTTGTCCAGTATGAACTCGATTGGCACATCGCCCTTGCGGTAGGCGGCGTAATCGAAGGTGCTGGACTGACCCGTGCGGAAGTGAGGCAGGGCAGACTGGTGGTGTACGTCGAGGTTGATACGGATCGGGTTCAGGGCGATCATCCCACCCGTGCGCCCAACGAACTCGTCGCCCGTGTGGCCCTGATCCAGGAAGTGCCACACCTTCTTTACGGCCAGTGCATCCGCAATGGCCCCGGCTGCGCGGAGGATGTTGTCCCGTTGCGTCTTGCGCACGGCCGCCAGAACCTGGTCGGCCGCATCCATATAGTCGATTGCTCCCATTGTCCTGTCCTTGCCTGAGATGTGAGATTGGAAGTCGTGAGCTTCCTGCTGCGGATTGCACCTATCTCACTGAATTGCATGTTCGACCAGAGTATCCGTGTCATGCGGGGTAAGTCGAACCTCGAATCCCAATCCTCACTCGACGACCGCGTTCTGCGCGATCATGTCCATGTACCAGCGTGCACTGAGCTTGGGAATACGCCGCTGGGTGTCGTAGTCTACGCGCACAATGCCGAAGCGTGGGCCAAAGCCGGAGGCCCACTCGAAATTGTCCATCAGGCTCCAGATGAAGTAGCCCCTCACATTTACGCCCTGTTGGATGGCCTTGTGCAGCTCGATCAGATGCTGGCGTAGATAATTCACGCGCTCGCGATCCTCCACGTAGCCGTCCTTGTCCGGCACGTCCTGCACCGCGCAACCATTCTCGGTGATATAGATCGGCAGATTCCCCACTGTATCCTTCACCCGCAATAGCACGTTACGCAGACCTGAGGGGTGGAAGCCCCAACCCACCTCCGTGTAACCCATGGAGGGCAGCGTTTTCTGTCGCTGTTCAGATTTGAGCAGACCGCCACCGGCTGAGTAACCCACCTCACTGGTGAAGTAGTAGTTCATGCCAAGGAAGTCCAGCGGTTGATGGATGACATCCAGATCGCCGTCCTGCACCTTCGGCGCGACCGGTCCCAGCCAGTCCATCAGGTAGGAGGGGTACTCCCCCTGGAAGATGGGCTGGAAGAAGATGCCTTGTGAGCCCTCGATCGTACGCTGCCACGCCAAGCGATCATCCAGCGAATCCGAGGCGGGGATCAGGTTGTGCAGGTCCAGCACGATGCCGATTTGACCCTTATACCCGCCCTGGCGGAACACCTGCACGGCCTTGCCGTGTGCCAGGTTCAGATGATGGGCTGCCTGGTACGCCTGTGACTGATCGGCCAGCCCCGGCGCGAAGACGCCCGAGCCATAGCCAACAAGCGAAATGACCACGGGCTCGTTGTGAGTGGCCCAGAGAGCCACGCGGTCACCCAACCTGTCGAAGACGACCCGCGCGTAATTGGCAAACCATTCCGCACTGTCGCGGTTGGTCCAGCCACCACGCTCCTGCAATGCCTGCGGTAGATCCCAATGATTGAGCGTAACGTTCGTCCGAATGCCCGCCTGCCCCAGCTCATCCACCAGCCGGTCGTAGAAGTCCAGTCCGCTGGAGTTGACCATGCCAGTTCCCTGAGGTAGCACGCGTGTCCAGGCGACTGAGAAGCGGTAGCCCTGCAGGCCGAGCGATTTCATAAGCGCGACGTCTTCCTTATAGCGGTGGTAGTGATCGCAGGCGATGTCGCCGGTGTCGCCGTGCGCGATGCGGCCAGGGGTGTGTGTGAAGTGATCCCACACGCTCTCGCCCTTGCCATCCTCGTTCCACGCACCTTCCACCTGGTATGCCGCAGTGGAGGCACCCCACAGGAATCCTTCCGGGAATTGTTTGCTAATCATATTCACTCGTGTGTTATATCAAATCATGCCGGCGCCCACCGTCGAGCAGATTCTGCTGAACAGTGGAGACGGAAGCGTTCACGCCTATGGCGCGCAGAGCCAATTCAGCGGCGCCAATAACTGTGCACTTCAACGCTGGTAGCAGCACTGCACCGGGCGCATAGGTGACGATCTCCCGCCTCAGCGGCTCGGTGATCACCTCGCCGGCACGGAACACACCGCCGTAGAGCTGGACCAACACGGGCTCCTCGCGTAAGTTCAGCATACGGATGACGGCCTGCGCCTGGAATGCCAGCTCGTGGGCAGCGGCTGCAAGAAGTTCACAGGCAAACGGATCGCCCGCGTTGGCCAGGCGCGAGACGTGCGGGGCCACCGCCGCAATCTCGTCGCGTGTCATGGGGTGCACACCGCCGCCATAAACGCGATTGATCAGGGTGTGGTGATCTGCCATGTCCAGCGCGGTCGTTAACTGGTGCGCGAAGTTGTCGAACGGGCGGCGGCCGTCGAATGACTCGACCAGACGTGTCAGCGCGCGCACGCCGATCCAATAGGCGCTGCCCTCGTCGCCGACGATGGATCCTGCACCGCCTACGCCGTGCGGTTTGCCATCATGTCCCCAACCTGCCACCAGCGAACCCGTGCCACTGACGACCACGATGTCGGGCACGCGGCCAAAGGCGATCTCAGCCGTCGCGCGTGCGGGTAGTGCTTCGCCGATCCATTGCATATGCTCCAGTGGCAGCTCATGCTCAGTCGCAATGGTGCGCAGACTGGTTCCATCGCAATTCATGGAGCCCACCACATAGGACAGTTGCCTGACCTCTGGTGCGGAATCCAGCGCACCCTGCAACGCATCATGCACTGAGCGCTCAAAGCCCTCCTGGCTGATAAAGTTGCGATTCACTCCACCGCCGCGTCCGTGCCCGACCAGTACACCGTCCTCGCGCACCAGCACACACTCCGTCTTGGACCCACCGCCGTCCATGCCGATGACGTATCGCATGATGGGCTACTTGTATATGGCTTCCGCCCGCGTGTGGGCACGCAAGGCGTCGCGGTCCAGCTCGACCCCCAGCCCTGGCCCGGCGGGGAGCGGGAGCTTGTCGCCAGCGAAGGGCCAGTCCCAGGTGATGAGGGTGTGCTGGCGCACGATAGGGCTGACAAAGTCGGAGTGCAGCACGCAAGAGCGCGCCGCTGCGGCCGCGTGCAGGTGCGCTACCTGCGCCACGCCCATTTCGATGGCCGAGCCGTGCCAGCACGAGAAGCCGGCTACCTCCACGGCGTGCGCCATGGTGAGAAACTCGGCGATGCCGCCGCTGCAGTTGTAGTCGTCCGAGTAGCGGTCCTGCAGGCCGCGCCTCAACACCTCGAGGCTACGCGCGTGCAGGATGAGCGGGATGGCCGTCACCTGGCGGGCGCGCTGCCAGAACTCCGGCCGGTCCTGCGGGAAGGGGTCCTCGATCCGCACGCCCTCCGCCCAGGGCTCCATTTGCCTGAATATGTCGAGTGCGTCGTGCGGGCTGAGCCACTGGAACATCGGATCGATGGTGATGCGGAAGGCGGGCCCGGCGACCTCCTTAATGGCGCGCACCTGCTCTATCACCGGATCGCCAATGCGCGACTTCATCTTCAGGCCGGTGAAGCCACGTGACTTCGCCTCGCCGGCGAGGCGCGCCAGGTCCTGCGGCGTCTGCCGCGCGCACCAGTAGTCCACCGGCACGTACTCGCGCACGGCGCCGCCCAGCAGGTCGACGGCACGGCAGCCCAGTCGCTTGCCAGCCCAGTCGAGCAGGGCCATCTCCAGCGCGGGCGTGACGGGCGAGGGCGATTGCCACAGCGCCGGTGGGTGGCTCTCCAGCAGGTCCCACCTGTATCCCGCGCGCCAGTTGGGCGGCAGATAGGCCAGGCTGGGGCCACTGACCGGCAGGCCTGGCAGTTGCTTCAGCCAGGGTTCTATGTCTTTTAGCGCGATGCCGCGCGAGACCTCGCCCAGCCCCGTCAGGCCGTCGTCGAAGCGCAGCTCCAGCAGGCAAATCGGCATGTGGTCCCAGTCGGTGCCCCAGTGGTCCATTGAGGGACTGTTGATAGCGCCGACCCTGGCCGGCACCACCACCTCCCACGCCTCTACTTCGGTTATTCTCACTGCCATAGGTACAAGAGATTAAAGACTAGAGATTAGACTGAGATCTCGCTTTTACGCTTTTGTGATTGCCTCTCAACCAGCGGACTACCGAATTCACCCGATTACCTTCTATTAATGAAATCCGTGTTATCAGTGGTTTATTTGCAGTGTTCAGCCGAGCGTTATAGCTCCAATCCACTTTCTCACTAGTAGCCGCGCTCCGCATACTGCTGCTCCACGGCCTTAACGGAGTCCGCCCCGCCGGGGAGATTCACGCTGCGGTAGACGGTGGGAGGCATGCCGGCGGCGACCATGCGCTCGATGATGCCCGCCACCACGGTCCACAGCATCACGGCCGCCAGGATCCCCGACGACGGTATCACGCGGTGCTCCACGCCAGGCACCTCCAGCATGGCGTCACCGTACTCGGTGGGGTGGTCCAGCACCAGGTCCACCACCTCGAAAAGGCGCTTGCCGCTGGGGTGTTCCGACATGAGTTGTGACGAGTGAGCCACGGCCGTGAGCGCGATGGTGGTGACACCCATCTGGCGCGCTTGCAGGGCCAGCTCCACCTGGGGCGCCGTGCGCCCACTGACCGAGCCGATGATGAGCACATCGCCAGGCCGGACGTTGCTGGCACGCAAGGCGAAGGGGATGAAGCCCAATTGCGGTCCATTTGGATTGGGCTGCGTGGCGCGATATTTGTTCGGGTTGTCGATGTTCATGCTCAGATTCAACCGGCTGAACGCCAGCAGTCCACCGGCGCGACCGATTAACTCAGCGCTGACCAGATGCCCCGTGTCGTGGATGTGCACCACGCCTCTGTTCATCAGCGTTTTGGCGCACACATCGGCTGCTTGCTCAATCTGAGTGGTGCGGGTCGCCTGCATGGTCGCGATGCGTGTCTGAATGGTGTCAAAATAGGTTTGAATGAGTGACATACCAAACAATCATAGGTTATTTTGCGGCGCCGGCAAGGCGGACATTACCCTGCCCCCTGGCACCCCCATGGGTGGATATGCCAACCGCCTCTTTTCTTGCAAGGGCATGCTGGATCCACTCCATGCGCGCGCACTGCTGCTTCGATCGGGCGATCTGTCTCTACTCATTCTGACCCTTGACGCACTGGCCATCAATACAGGCCGTGCTCGAATGCTGGCGACCGCGGCATCCCATGCATGCAGCGGCCTCGTGCAGCCAAGTGGCGTGCACGTGGTCTGCTCGCATACACATAGCGGAGCGGACCTGGCCGGATTGTTCGGTGATGCGGTTTCAATCAACCGTTATTTTGAACAGGTGCGTACAGCCGCATATGACGCCACGCAACAGGCGTATGCCACATTCGCTCCCGCGCAGGCAAGCTGGGGCGAGACGGCATACCCTCTCGGTCGCAATCGCCGCCTGCGCCCCGGTCATGCGCAGGTGTCCGCCGTGGAGCGCCGGCAGGGCGAATCGATTGACCACACGCTCACCGTTTTACACTTCGAGCGCATTCCGGGACCGGGCACCGGCGCAGGTCAGTCCCTCGCCACGCTCTTTCATACGGCCTGCCACCCGGTATGCCTGGGGCCTGAGAACGTGCTCGCATCCGGAGACTTTGCAGGCATTGCAGCGCAAGTGCTGGAGGCTCAGACAGGGGCACCTGCCCTGTTCTTCAATGGCGCATGCGGCAATGTCACGCCCCTCATCGGGCGCGGGTCATCCTACACGGCCACGCACGAACTGGGTGAGTCAGTGGCGCGTGCGGTCATCGAGGTGGATCGGCGGGGTGCTGGAAACCAGACCCAGCTGTCAGTATCGTCGCCCAGCCTGGTTGAGCTACCGCTGGGCTGCCACTTCAAGACACCCGCCGATATTGTGCAGGCTGCCGCGTGGCTGCTACAGCAAGACACGGGGTTCACGGACTGGCCTGCCGTCGTGCACGCCTGGCAACAGCGCATGCTGGCCAAACTGGCGGCCAGCATTATGCCACGAGCGATTCACATCCCGCTAACTGCCATACGTTTTAGCCGGATTGACCTGCGCCCCCAAGATGAGCTGACATTCGTTCTGATTGGTGCAGAGGTGTTCAACGAATATCAGTTGTGGCAACCCCCGGGCGTGCGACTGGTGGGCTACGCTGATGGCGAGGGATGCTACATACCTACCGCCGCCGCACTGGAAGGCGGTGGGTATGAGGTAAATACCGCACCGGTGTATTATGGCCTGCCCTGCGCGCCGGGTGCGGACGCGGAACGCGCGCTGCTGAGCGCCATTGGGGCCACCATCCAGTTCCCTCAGGGAAGTCTGTAAGGCTTACGACGCCCCGCCCAACAAGCCTGGGAAGCTGCTGGTTATCACTAAAATAAGTGTGAGGGCGATCAAAACGACCACCATCGCCCAGCTGACCAGATTGAAGAAGCGCCCGTTGGTGAAACGGCCCATCAGGCGCTTATCGTTGATCAGCCTCAGCATCACTAACAGGATCACCGGCAGTAGTACGCCGTTTAAAGTCTGGCTGGAAAGCATCGCGTCGATTAGCGACTGGATGGGCAGCAAGATGATGCCGGCACCCAGCACGATGAGTCCGGTGTAGATGCCAAAGAAAACGGGTGCCTCCTTCCAGCTGCGACTCACCGCCGACTCCCAACCGAACGCCTCACTCACTGCATAGGCTGTACTGAGTGGCAACACGGCTGCTGAGAAGACCGACGCATTCAACAGGCCGAATGCAAATAACGCCGCCGCGTAAGGTCCGGCGAGCGGAGCCAGGGCTCGCGCCGCGTCCTGCGCTGTGTCAATTCGCAGACCATGCGCGAAGATGGTGGCTGCACAGGCGACGATGATGAAGGCCGCCACGACGTCGGTGAAGATGCACCCAAGGATGACGTCCAATCGCTCATATTGCAGTTCAGACGGTTTCAGGCCCTTGTCGGCGATGGACGATTGCTGGTAGAACTGCATCCAGGGTGCGATGGTGGTGCCGATCACCGTGATGAAGATGGTGACATAGCCCGCATTGAAGTGGAAGCTGGGTGAGACTGTCTCCCGCAGCACCTGAGGCCAGGGCGGGTTGGCCATGATGCCGGATACGACGTAAGCCAGGTACAGCGCACTTGCCACCAGGAATATTCGTTCGACTGCTTTGTAACTGCCCTTTACGATCATGAGCCACACCCCGATGGCCACGAGCGGTACCGAGATGTATTTACTGATGCCGAAGATCTCCAGGCTGGCCGCAACGCCCGCGAATTCGCTGACGGTATTGGCCAGGTTGGCGACCAGCAGGATGACAATGATAAGGGTGGTCCAGCGCACACCCAGGCTCTCGCGGATCAGGCTGGCCAACCCCTTGCCGGTAATGATGCCCAGCCGCGCGCTCATTTCTTGCACGATGATGAGTGCCAGGGTAACCAGCGTCAGCATCCAGAGCAGGCTGTAACCATAATGGGCGCCGGCTATGGAGTAGGTAGTGATGCCGCCGGCATCATTGTCCACGTTAGCGGTGATAATGCCCGGACCGACTACTGACAATAAGAGCAGCAGACGCACGCGCAGTGGTTTCAGTTTCTGCCAGCGAGTTAACGCCATCTTATTTTCTCCTACGGGCCATTAAGCTGCGATTATCGCAGACTGGGGTGATTCGCGGTCAGCCCAATTTGTGGTAAAAGTAAAGTTTGTTTGCACACTGCGCGGACGGTCGAACCTCTAAAACGACCGGGCACGCAGCGTGAGGGAGCGTATGCAAATCAACAACTCAGATGCCAGACCATCTCCGGCTGCGCCGCGCCTGCACGTTCTGCGCATAGGGCGGCTACTCGTGGTGGTTCGTGTGGTTCTCCTCGCCGTCCTGGTCATCGCTTTGGTCGTGGCCGGACTGGCTTCGCTGGATAATGCCCTCACGCCGGCTGTTCAACTGGCGTACGTGACGGATGGACCGCAAGCCCTGGCCGCCGTGCACACGTTGCTGCTGGACCCCAGGAGCGGGGCGCTCTACGCGGGCACCGACGCCGGACTGTTCAAATCCACCGACGATGGCCGAAACTGGTTGCCATCCGGCAACGGGCTGCCCGGCGTCGATATACTGAACCTGTCGGCCAACCATCGAACCGGCGACCTCTACGCGGTGGTGACCGGCGTTGGCCTGTTCCGTTCATCGGACGGCGCGCAAAGCTGGACCGACATCACGAATGGCTTTCGCGGCAGTTCGCTCGTCTCGATCGGTGTGGACGAGCAGACAGGAATGCTCCTCGTCGGTCTCCTGGGATATGGCATCTACGACTCGACAGACAACGGGGCACACTGGTACACGGTCGGTATGGGTCTATCGAACATGAACGTGCGCGCTATTGTCACAGGCCCACGGCCAGGTGAGGTATTTGCTGCCACGAATACAGGTGTTTATCACACCACCCAGGTCACCGGTACGTGGGACTTGCTGACCGCTGCATCGGGTTCGATCAACGCCTATGCGCTGGTGCGCAATCCCAGGACCGGCACGCTGTATGCGGGCACCAGTCAGGGCGTTTTGAAACTGGTGCCCCGTCCCACTGCAGAACAGGGCACCGGCCATGACACCTACCTGGTAAGCCTGACCGGCCTGACAGGACCGCAGGTGCAGGCCCTCGCGCTGGACGAGCAGGCGGGCGTGCTTTACGCAGGCACGACCGACGGACTCTATCGTTCGAGCGATGAGGCGGCCACATGGGTACATGCGGATCAGGGTCTGGAAAGCACGCTGGTGCGCGCACTGGTGCTCAAACCCCAGAGTCATGAGATCCTGGCTGGCACCGACAGTGGAGTTAACTTTTCAACTGACGGAGGTGCGAGCTGGCAGGATGCCACCCTCAATACGTTCGCTCGTCATGCTCTGGCACTCCTGGTCAATCAGCCCGACCACACCCTCTACGCAGGCACACTGGGTGGGGGCGTGTTCCGATCCTCCGACGGCGGCGCGAGCTGGCAACCCATCAGCACCGGCCTGCGTAACACGGTGGTACAGGCGCTCGGAATCGACCGCGACACCAACACCCTCTTCGCCGGCACGCGCGGCGGGTTGTACCGAACGGTAGCGACGGGAGCCAGCCCGAATGAGACGATCTGGCAATTGGTCAGCCCGCGCATGATTGGGCAGGACGTCATCCAGATTGCCGTCGATGAGCGGCGCGGCAATGTCTATGCGGTGACCAGCTTCGGCGATGTGTTCCGCTCCTCCAACGCAGGCGCCGACTGGGCGCTGGTGCAGCCACTGCAGCGCGTTTTCGCACGCACCGTGGCTGTCAGCTACTACTCCGGCGCCATCTATGTCGGGGCGTACCGGGGCGGCGTGCTGATGTCACTCAACGGCGGTTACAACTGGTTCCCCACGCCCAACCTTCGAGGTGACCGCAATATCGAAGCCCTGGCCGTGGATGAACGCAACGGCACGCTGTACGCCGGCTCGCTAAGCGGCAGCATCTACCAATTCATCAACCGGGAGACTGGCTGGCAGCAGTTGGGCAATACCCTGCCCAGCAACATTGTGGCGCTGGCAGTGGATGAGAAGACCAGCGCATTGTTCGCTGCCGTAAAAGAAGGCCTCTATCGGCTCGATCCAGCCAGCCAGGTCTGGCAACCCTCCATGACGGGCATGGGCCACACCGACATGCTGGCGATTACCATGAACCGTACGAATGGAGTGATCTATGCCGGGGTGATGGCCGGCGGCGCATACCGTTCCGAGGACGGTGGCCAGACCTGGCAGGCGATGAGTAACGGCCTGACGGATATCGACATGCGCGGAGTCGTCGCCGACGATGCCAATGGAACCCTGTGGGTCAGCGCCACCGGGCGTGGCGTATTTCAATACCATTCCAACACTAAGACCTGGCATGCCGTGAATGTCGGGCTGCCTGACATTAGCGGTACACGTAGCCTGGCCGGCACAGGCACGGGAGTGCTGGACGTCGTGACCGGCCTGGGTGTCTACAGGACCTCGAACCCGGCTCTGGGTTGGCAGCCGCAATTATGGAGTCTGGGTCCTTCATTGGGTTTGGTGGTTCCAATCAATGATTATGGATTCGTGGGCCGGCTGCCCGGAGGTGACCTGCTGTGGGCCTCCCGAGGAGGTGGCGCAGCCTGGGCATCGATGGCCAGCAGTCTGGGGTTGGTCAATGCATCCATCCGCCAGTTATCCAATGGTCAGGGTCAGCTCTATGCCGTGTGGGGCGCCGAGGTGACGCGTAGTGATCCGGGCGCCGGTTATGGTCGCGTGCCACTGGCCTGGCTTTTCGTTCGCGCCTGGGTATGGATCCTACTCGGCCGCCTGAACACCAGCTATCCCTGGTGGTGGGCTGCGAGCGTGGCGCTACTGGCGTTGATCGCCGTGCTATGGGTGTTCGGCCGAGCGCGCCTGAGCCACCGCTATGGCGTGCCTTTCAAGGTGGTGATATTCAATTCCGAACGTGTCTCACAGGTGGCAAAGACTGGCGCCGTGGAACACGCCTGGCCACATTGGGAGCGCATTATACAAACGGAGTTGTATGCCTTCGGCGACGTGAGACCGGCCGACCTGCCCGGCATTCCAGGTCCTTTCAGGCAGTACGCCATGCGGCGCTTCGCCGATAAATATGGGCAGCATCAAGGGGTGGAGTTCAGTGATAAGCGCCTGATTACGCGAGCACGTGCCTACATCCGCCAGTGGGTGCGTGCCTGGCAGGCCATGCGCGCGGACCTGCGGCGCGATGGCCTGAGCTGGCAGAACCGGGCACGCACCGATGAACTGGCTCAAGCGTTGGCGGCCGTGTTGGAACGGCGGACGTTACCGCCGCTGGATAACGAGTCGGTTCGCGCCTATGGCATGCAGGTCGCATCTGGAAGTGATTCCCGGCTGCCAGGCCTGGCATTGCTTTTCGTGGCCGATAACGAAGCGCTGAAGCAAACGGCGCTTAACATCGTCCGCGCCTTCGAACAATTGGGCGAGCCTGATGCAACAGGTCTGGTCATTTCACTCGGTCGTCCCGGGCGCAATGTAGAGGTGACCGGTCAGGTGCGCAATGCCCTGACCGAGCTGGGCACCCCTCAGCACGGACGACTGCGCGTCTGCACCTACGACGAAGTGCTTTACGTCATGTCCGCCGCAGATCCCATCAGCACGCTGGCTGAGTTGTTGCGAAACGGGGAGGCGAAGAGAAGCGCAGAACCAGGGGAGCAGAAATGAGGTGGAGCAGGGGTGCGTTGATGGGACATGCAAGTGGCGCCTCCCTTGTCGCACCTCCCCTGCACACTAACTCCCCGGCACCAGCGCCTTCCGCACCTCGTCGTAGATCGGCAGCGGTTCCAGGCTGGGGGTAACGAAGGTGTAGTGGTCGCGATATCCGTGGGCGGGGGCGGGCAACTTGAATACCCACATTGCCACGCAGCGCACCCACGGCCAGTGAAGTCGCGCATAGGTCCAGGCGTCGAGGGTGTAGCGGATGCGCTGCGCCGGCGTGACGCCGAATACCCATTGCGTGTCATCGTTCCAACCTGCTTCGGTGATGAAAACCGGCAGGTCGCCATCGCCATATCGCACCATCAAGTCGTGCTCCAGTTCTGCACGGCGGAAATTAATCACGCTGGGTGCGGGAGCCTGCTCCGGTGGGGCTGTGCGGCCATAGGAGTGCATCGCCCACGCATCGTAGGGACGGTTTGGGACTCTTAATGAGCGATGGGCACCTGGCAGTTGGCGGGTGGTGGTGGATTCGCTGTCCGCTGTGGCTCCCAGTGCCTGGTACATTTGCTGCAGGTACAGCAGATCGTCCAGGCCTTGCGCACTGCCGGCAGGTTCCAGAGTAGGAGCCAGCGCGCCGGCGAGGACAAGCATATCCGGGTTGGCAGCTTTAATCGGCCCGTAACTGGCCTGCAGCAGAGCCACGTAGTCAGCCGCACTGACCGGACGCATGCCCCACTCGCTGCTCAGGTTCGGCTCGTTCCAGATCACGATGTAGTTCACGCGGCCGCGGAAGTGTGCGGCAAAGGCCGCGGCAAAAGTGGCGAAATCCTTGTAATGCGCACGGTCGAGGTAGGTGAACGTGGTTGGCTGTATGGATGGACTCGGGCGTGCCCACTCGGGCACGAAACCCAGGCGCGCGATGACCTGTAAACCCTGGCGATCGGCCTGATCGACGATGCGGTCCGCGATGTCCCAGTGGTACTGGCCTTGGCTCGGTTCCAGATAAGCCCAGGGGAAAAACTCCACAATCCACGAGGCACCCATCTCGCGGATCATGCTCAGGCCTCGCTGAATCTTCCACGCGTCCGCTTCGTCGATAAAGCGTGTATGCACGCCCGCGAGCGGGTTCGTCGTCTGCACGGTCTGTTGCGCACCCAGCGTCACCAGCACCTGCGGGGGGTGCACGGCGCTCAGTATCGCCGCCAGCAGGGCAAGGCGAATCGCGACGGTGAGGATGCGGTTGAGTGCCATGTGAGTCCAGTACGGGTCGGATCAGCCCCGCTTCACCACCCCGACGCACATGCCATCGCTGATCGGTACGAGCAACGAGGTCAGACGCGGGTCCGTGGCCATGCGATGATTGAACGCGCGGAGGGCTCGTATGTAGCTGCCATTTCCGGACGGCGCGGACTGCCACACCTCGCCATTCGCGGACGCGTTGTCGCCGATGATGAGCCCGCCCGGGCGCACCAGGCGTAACACCTGGTCCAGATAAGCTACATACTCATCCTTCACTGCATCCAGGAAAGCCAGGTCGAAGGGCGCTTCGGCATCGAGTGAAGCGAGCAAATCCAGAGCCTTGCCCTGTCGCACCTCCACCTGCTCAGCCAGACCGGCGCGCTTGACGTTCTCGCTCGTCAACTGCACATGAAGCGGGTTCACCTCCAGGGAGATCAGCTTGCCATCCGCGGGGAGGGCGCGCGCCATCCAGATGGTGCTGTATCCAAATAGCGACCCAATCTCCAGTGCCTTGCGCACGCCCGCGGCGTTCATAAGCACCTGTAGAAACTTACCCTGCTCCGGCGATATGTGAATCATCGGCACACCCCTCCGGTGCGCCTCGGCAGGCATCGTACGCAGCAGGTCATCTTCCCGCGCGAAGGTGTCTACGATATAGTCGAACAGTTCTTCCGTAATTGGTGTACCTTTCATAACCATCCCAATCCTTATGAGTCATGCAAACAGAACACAAGTCTCGTATGATACCAATGTTGGTTGGGTTCGCGGCAACCCGCGAGGCAACCCGTTGATCAGGTGGTTACCGAGTAATCGAGGATTCAAATGAAAATGAAAATCAGCGCAGGCAAATTCAAGGGTATCAATGCCGTAGCAGACTCCCGTGGGGTCATCGCGGCCCTGGCGATGGACCAGCGGGGCTCGCTGCGCAAGATGATAGCCAAAGCCCGGGGCAGCGATGCCACGGACGATGAAATGAGAGAGTTCAAGGGCCTCGTCGTGGAAGCCTTAACCCCGCACGCCAGCGCGGTCCTGCTGGACCCTGAGTTTGGCCTGGAAGCGGGCCAGCAGCGCGCGAAAAACGCCGGGCTATTACTGGCGTATGAGAAGACAGGCTACGATGCGAACATCAAAGGGCGCCTGCCCGACCTGCTGCCCGAATGGTCAGCGAGACGACTGGTCGAAGCGGGCGCCAATGTGGTGAAACTCCTGCTGTACTACGATCCCGACGATGAGACGCGCATCAACACCATCAAACACGCCTTCATCGAACGCCTCGGGGCAGAATGCCAGGCCAATGACGTTCCCTTCTTCCTCGAGTTGATCTGCTATAGCGACTCAATTGGCGATGAGCAGTCCATTGCGTTTGCGCGCGCCAAACCTGCCAAGGTGGCGAGGTACATGGCCGAGTTCTCACAGAGCCGCTATGGCGTGGATGTGCTGAAGGTGGAAGTGCCGATCACCATGCGCTACGTTGCCGGCACCCAGGCCAATCACGGTGGGCCGGCGGCCTATAGCCGGGAGGAAGCCAGAGCGCATTTCAGCCAGGCCGCATCGGCCACCCGTGTGCCATTCATATACTTGAGCGCCGGTGTGAGCGACGCCGTCTTCCGCGAAACGCTCGAGCTGGCAGCCGAAGCCGGAACGCCGTTTTCCGGTGTGCTGTGCGGGCGTGCCACGTGGCAGGATGGCGTGCCCGAATACGCTCGAGGGGGCGCCGCGGCCGCTCGAGCATGGCTGAATGATCAGGGGGTGCAGGACATTGAGGCGCTGAACGCGATCCTGGCCCACAGCGCCAAACCCTGGTGGGACTTCTATGGGGGCAAGGAAAACATTGAAGTGATCTGACGGCGTGCCCGCGAGGCTACGATCAGCCTGAGCCGCGAACATCGCCACTGGCTGACGGAAGCCATGCATCAGGAGGAAGGCCGCGTCCGGGCCAGCCGGCCACGGTGAGCCGGGGCAGCGGCCAATCCGCTGCCCCGCGTTAATTCGGGTGGCACTCCATTCTCTCCATCCCCGCCTGTCTGCTCCCGCACGGGAGCCCGCTAGCACGGTCCGGATCCCCCCACGGTGAACCTTAAAAAGGGCCGGTCGTCGGCCTCGACCTCTTGACAATCACCTGCCGCCTCCGTACAATTGAACATGTGATCAGAACAAATGTTCTATTATTGACAGGAGGAGGACGCTTCTGAGACCACACCCGTCCACCGGCGCCGGCGCCCCCGCGTGCCACGAAGCGAGGCCGGGTCCGGTGGCGATCCTGCTCCATACGTTCTACCGCCTGCTACCGATGCTGCTATGGCTACTGGAGAAAACACGGTTCATGCAAGGGAGGTCCGCCGCGCACGGGGCGCGGCCTCCCCGCGGGGCGACCGCACCACCCCCACCCCCAACGGGACTCTCTACGCCGCCCACTTCACCGACGACGAGCTCGACCGCATCATCGCCCGGCTTACCGATCCGGCCGCCCGACTGGACTCGGCCATCGAAGCCACCTACGTCCTGCTCGATCGGGTCATCGGACAAATAAGTGCCCGCGGCGCTCAACGTGATGAGGAAGATCAGGACAACCCGGACGCGTTCGTCAAACTCGTCCGGGCACATAACGAGACCACCGGCCGTATCGCCACTCTGCTGCGCTCGCGCCAGGTGATCCGGGGCGAAGGAACCGACACGCTCACCGGCCATATTGCCGCGGCGCTCGATCAACTGGCCGATCAATTGCGAGTGGATCTGTAACGGAAAACGCTGCACACGGTTGGTCATGCCGTGTCAAAGGGAGCCGGTTAATACGGTCCGCGGGCCGCGAGCTCGCCGGGATCGTGATGAAGGAAGGCCTGAACAAAATGAACCCTGAAGACACCAACAATACCCGCCTGATCGGGGCTATGCGCCGGCTGGCGCGGCGTCGCAAACCATCCGTCGCGCATGCGCACAGAGATCGATCGGGCACGGCGCCGCCTGGTGGGCGTGACTGGCAGCAGTTGATCGAGACGGAGCTCGACGCGCTGAACCGGCGTCTGACCTCCATCGAAGCGCGCATGACGATCATTTTTTACCTGATTGTGATTTTGACCATTTCGACCCTCGTAACCAACGCCGACGCGGCGCAGACACTTCTGCGTGGTGTATTACAGCTTAAGTGAGGCACCATGTTGGCACTCGATATTGAGACCACTCCCGACCGGCGACAGCCAAGTGGTCAGCGCATGACATGCGCCAGCCTGGTCGACGTCGAGACCGGACGTCTGCGCCAGTTCCAGGAGTGCACCGTCATGGACCTGATCGCCTGCCTGTTAACGGAACGGATCGTCGGTTTCAACATCATCAGCTTCGATTTGCGAATCTTGAACGACTACCTTCAGCACGGGTCACCTGGCGCAGCCGGACGGCCGGGCCCAACCAGACCCCTGCACTTGCCGGATCTGACTGCCCTGCCCCACGCACTCGATTTGTATCGAGACCTGTGGCAGCGCACGGGCCGCAACGACATCAGCCTGGACGAGCTGTCCACCGGAACGTTGGGTCAAGCCCGGCCGTCCCATGGTGGCGACCTCTACAGCCTGGGTCAGACTCGACGCCTGCTCGCCAACTCAGCTAATGGGACGCGGGAACTTGCCGCCATCTACCGCTTCGGACTGCGCAACCAGTTCGTGCGCTGGGTGGACGACCAGACAGGCCTGCCGCACGAAATACCGGTGCATTGGACCTGAGCAGGTTCTGCTGCTCGCTTTCACCACATCAAGAGAGGGAGTTTCACAATGAACGACACGATAAACACGACCGGCACAGATGCTGCACGCCTGGTGGGCCAGGAGTCCGAGGCCCGCTCAGGTGCAGAATCCGTGACCACTGCCATCGCTTCGAGCACGCCCCCTGGCACGACGAGTGCCCCATCGACTGACCTGCCTGCCAGCCAGTCAGAAGCCTATCTGTCCGCTGGCGACATGGCCCCTCCTGGATCAGTCGCGCCGTCCGATGGGCTGGCTGACGAGCCAGACCAGGACAACCCGGCTGATCTGCAACTAAGCGGCGAAAATCCTGGAACCAGCGCCGCGCAGGAAGAAGCGCGCTCCGTGCCGCTGGCACGCCTGCAGGGGGTTCAGCGCCTGCTCAGTCGGGCTGAACGAAACCTGAACCAGGTCGAGCGGGAGCGTGACCACTTCAAAGTGCTGGCTGGCGATCTGCAGCAGCAACTGGCTGCAGCGAACAAACAGGCCGCGGTGGAATACATGGAACGCATCAAAGCCACCAGCCACGACATCGTCCCCGAGCTGATCCAGGGCGAGACGATCGAGCAGGTCGAACAGGCACTCACGTCTTCGCGTGCCGCCTTCGCGGCCGCCAGGGCCGCTTACGCCCGGGCGATCCCCACACCGGCCAGCCGGACGGGCGGCCCGTCCGCCATGGGCGAGGTGCCGGCTGGCGCGCCGGGCAATCCCATCGACCTGATCAGTCGCGGCCTCCATCAAACGACTAACGATATCAACCAATGATTGCAGTGGACGATTGCCCGGTGCGCCGGGTCTGCCCGGCAACCCAATGGTCAATCGCTCATTGCTCCTTACTCGTGAGGCAACCATCATGGCACTTACCCTTGCCGAGTCAGCCAAGTTGTCAACCAATATGGTTTATCGGGGCGTGGTCCAAACGGCCTATACCCATTCGCAAGTGTTGCGTTTTCTTCCATTCATGCCCATCGCAGGCAATGCCTACCAGTATGCCCGTGAGAGTGCCGCCTCAACCGTAAATGTCTACGATCCTGGCGATACCATCACGGAATCGACAACCACCTTTACCCAGGTTACGGTGGCGCTCAAGCGCATCATTGGTGATGCCGAAATCGACGAGTTCGCTGAGACAACCCGTTCGGATCAGATGGACCAGACCGCCGTGCAACTGGCGCTCAAGGTGCGTGCGGTGGCCGAGAAGTTCGAGGACCTGTTCATTTCCGGTGACACCGCCATCAATACCAAACAGTTTGACGGTCTGCGCGTTCTATGTACCGTCGCCAATAGTAACCGCATCGGCTGCAATAATGACGCGGCCGATGGAGCCGTCCCTACCCTCGATGATCTGGACCGCCTGATCGATACCGTCAAGGGATCGGTCGATCTGTTGATCATGTCGCAGCGTACCAAACGCAAGATGAAGGCGCTGTTCCGCGCCGCCGGTACGTCCATGGAAACCCGTCAGGAATTCGGTCTGCCGATTGATTACTATTCCGGTATCCCAATCGCCACCACCAATTTCATCAGCGACGCGTTGACAAAAGGGCTCTCCGCTGATTGCTCCGAGGTCTATGCGGCCAGCTTGTCCGATGGGTTCGGGGTCGTCGGTTTGCAGAATGAGCGTTCGATGGTGTCCGTCGAACGGCCGGATACGGGCCGGCTTTTGCTGCCCGGCCCGAACGTGCTCCAGGTCGGCCCAATGGAAAGTAAGGATGCTCAGAAGTGGCGTGTGCGCTGGTACAGCTCGCTGGCCGTCTTCAGTCTGCGCGGCGTGGCGTGTCTGGACGGAGTCCGGCCATGACCTCCTTTCCAACCGTTGATGACTTGACTCCGGCGATGCTATCGGCTACTGTCGCAGCGGTGCTCAGCCTGGTATTTCGCTATGTGCCAGGCGCCGCGGACTGGTTTAGTGGTCTGCCCGTCACGCACAAGCAGCTCTTCATGCTGGGTGTCACCAGCGCACTGGCTGCCGCTATCGGGTTGTACATCTTCGCGCAGAACGGCTTCAGCAGCGAGCGGCTGTGGAACCTGCTCTTCACGCTCTACGCCGCGCTCACTGCCAACCAGGTCACGTATCAGTTTGTCAAGCGTGCCCGTTAAGCCCGCCTTGTCCCGATTGCCTCCCCGTTGAGGGGAGGCAGGCGGGGCCAGGTGGATGAGGAAACCATGCGACCCAAGTCCACCGACACTCGAGAATACGAGCGATTTGCCGCGTACGCCGCCAACGAAGCGTTCTATCGCGGCGAGCCAGGCGCCCAACTGACGCTCCTTTCCACACCCAAACGCGACGAGGTACGCGCCGTGTTCAATTACGCACGCGACATTCTGAACAAGCATGCCGCCGCCACGGTGAATGGACTGGAGTGCCGCGTGCTGCAACAGGATGAGGATGCACAGCGGGAGCTGGACGACGCTCTGCGCAATTCGAGCGCCTACACCACCGACTTTACAACCGCACTGAACGCCTGCGTCCTGGGCGATGGGGCCTTCTACGTCTCGCACCTGGACGGCCAGGTGTTCTATCGCACGCTGCACCCCGGTGACGTGGAGGTGCTGGAATGGCGTGCCGATGGCCAGCCGGAACGTGTGATGGTCCAGCTCGACGACCGGATCGAGACCTGGTCCCGCGAGTCTGTCAGCATCGAGGGACCGTCATCGCGGCAACTTGCCGCGCCGGCCCCACTAGAAAGGTCCGGCATTCCTGTACCCGCTAGCGAGCCGCCACAGGCCGGTTCGTCGCCCGCGCAGTCCTACCTGAACCCATATGGCCTGCTGCCTGTGGTGGTATTCCCCAACTGGCCGCGTCCAGGATCGCACTGGGGCGATTCCACCCTTGAGCACATCAAAGCCGCCTGCCGGCTGCTCAACGAGCGCATCGATCTGCTCATGTGGCTTGTGCGGGTGCAGGGGAACCCACCCATCAAGGCGTTGGGAGTCGAGACAACGGTCCTGCGCACCGACCCGGGTGAGATCTGGTCAGCGCCGGCAGGCGCGCAGCTCGAATTGGTCAGGCTGCTGGATGCAGAAACGGCCGGCATCCACATCGACACGATCAAACTGCTGCTGCAAGTGGTCAAGGAGCTATCCAATACCCCGTCGGTTGCATATGGCATTGGCAATACAGAGCTTTCGGGACGGGCGTTGGAGCTGTCGTACATGCCGATGACTCAGGCAGCTAGCGTCCGGCGCGGTTTCTTCGGCGAAGCTGTGCGCCAGCGTAACCGCATCATCTTGCGTATGGCTGAGGTACTGCACCGGCTCGACCTGTCCGGCCATTACGAAACCACTGTGACGTTTGCGCCAGTCCTGCCGATTGGATTGAATGGTTCGACAGGCTCACCAGGATCATCCTGAGCCAGCAATGGTAAACCGAGGTATTTCATCATGTCTGCTGATACGATCAAAACACTGGCGATTGGCCTCATCAGTCCACCCTCCAGGGTAAGGCACCATGAAGCCTTGCTGTCATCGGCACTGCGGACGGCCCTTGCCGCTTACAGCGCCCTCCAACCATGCCTGACGGCTGAGAGTGTTAACGCCGAGGGGATCGCAGGCTCGGACGAGCTCGGTGCCTATGCCGAGTTCCAGGTGCCCCTTTCAACCGGCGTCGTCTATGCCACCCAGGTCACGCTGGGCGGCGAGGGTTACCGGCACCGCCTCATTTCATGCGGTCCATCCAACGCCAGCGTGCGCGTGTACGGTGCACTGGCAGGCACGCGAGCCCTGACCATCTGGCGCCCCGGCCCGCATGACCCGGCCGTGCCCACCTGGCCGCCCCACCACGAGGCTCTCATTGCGCTGATGACAGCCAGCTTCTACCTGAACGCGCTTTCATTGCAGGAAACGGACCCCACACGCGCCGACCTGATTCAATCCCTTGCGGCCGCCTATTACGGACGTGCCGCGACCACCCTGCAGATGTAAAGATGACCAAACCTACTGTGACCGAGCACCGCAACGAGATCCGTGCCCTGGTGCTGGAGATGACGCCAACGCAGTTCACCGATGCAGAGATCGATCTGAACCTGTCGAACGCACTGAACGTGCTCTCCCGCTTCGCAACCCGGCTGGAGAAAATCACCCTGGCCGGCCTGAGTGCGGATCAAACAAGCATTGACCTGTCGGCAGACTGCCCGGCGAGCGAAGTGGTGGAAGTGGTTCCGTCGGGCCTTTTGCCAGTGACGGAGTTCCGCCCGCGCGGCGGGGAGCTGCTCCTGCAGTCACCGCTTGGCGCGTTGAGTGCCGACTTCATCTTCCGTTCACGTTTTCGGCACGATGGTGTGGAAGTCGACTGGTACCCACCGCACCTGCGCGGCGCGCTGTGCATGCTGGCGGCCGCCATGCTCATCCTGGGACGCGGGCGCGAGCTGGCCGAGACCGATTATTCCAAATGCACGGCCCTGACCGCGCAGGCGAATAAGCTGTTCGATACCGCTTTGGCCTTATTCGGCCTGCCCCAAACACCAACGTAACAGGAGGCCGCACCGATGATCTTCACGAATACCAATCTGATTGACCAGACTACCCTCATCAGCGCGACGCGACAGATGGCGAGTGCGCTGGTGGCTCCGGCTGAGACCAGCCGGATGGATCGTGACCGGGTGCTGGCTGCTCTGGCTTTGGCCGCCGCAGACCTGGACCGCAGTGATCCACTGGATGTGATCCGCACCGTCGATGTCACCGATTACCTGGGATGCGATGAGCCGCTCGTCATGGTGAGTACGCGACATTACGGTTCACTGGTCACGGCGATCTACCTGGGCGAACTGAACGAAGCAAACCAGGTACCCTTCGACGTGGTCGATGCCTTCCAGGTGCGCCTGCACGCGCGCGTGGATCAAACCGCGCTTCAGGTGGTCATCCGCTGGCCGCGCCGTGTAGAGTCAATCTCCATGTCGGACCGACCGGTTGCGCTGCCCAGTTTTACGGATGTGCGCTGTGTTCTCACCACCGCCAGCGCTGACCCGGACCATCTTTTCGACTCCGACGGCGTGGCGGTCATCACGGGCGATCGGTGCCTGGTCTGCCTGGGGACGGGCCTTGACGCGCCGGCGAACGGCATTTACGTGGCTACCGATGTGAACTACGTCCGCGCATCCGATGCAGACGAGGTGAGCGACTTCCCCGCCGGGAAGGTGGTGCGGGTGTCCCGCGGCGACACCTACGGCGACACGGTATGGCAGGTGATCAGCGAGCCAGTGGTACTCGGCAGCAGCCCGCTTGAGTTTTCGATGCTCACGTACCCCACGAACGTGGACGCACAGCAGGCGCACGCCTGCCTCATCCCGCGCGCGGCCGCCTACCTGATCACACCAATTGCCGCACAGTTGAGCGATAAAAACCAGGCGCAGAAATGCAGCGATTGGGCTGCAGGGATTCTGGCGCGGCCGCTGCCTGCTCATGCCGATGCCCTTAGCCGGCGTGCCCAAACGGGGAGCACCTACGCACAATCGTGACCCGTTCGTCCATGCCTTGGTCCAGGCACTGGCGGATGTGGAGACGTTCAGCCGGGTGGTGCTGCGCCGGCCGCTGCGCCCATACCAGGTGCCGCCTGCACGGGCGGCCGTACTCAGCGCGCTTCGCCATGATGGCGAGCAATATGTCTGGCGCTTTCCGCGCCAGTCGGGAAAGAACGAGACATTGGCGCATGTGCACGCCTATCTGCTCTTCCTCTTTCAGCGCGTAAAGGGCGCCATGATCGTTCATACCGCTCCCACCTTCGATCCGCAATGCAAGATCGCCATCCGCCGTCTGCTCGAGATCACTTCTGGAAACCCGTTCTTTAAAGACCTGCACACCTCCAGCAACCTGATTCGCCTTGGTCAGGCCCGTATCCTGTTCCTATCCGGCATGGAGCGCGATAAACCAAACGTCGGCGCCACCGCCTCGGTGCTCCTGAGTCTGGACGAATGCCAGGACCTGGATGCCCAGTATGTGGCGCGCGCCTTCGACCCGATGACCGCCAATACAAATGCTCCCCATATTCATACCGGCACCGCCCGCCATACGGGTACTTATCTCGCTCAAAAGCGCGTGCAGCTCGAAGCGCAACAGGCCCAGGATAGTAAGCAGCGTGTTTTTATCATCAACTGGCGCCAGGTGGCCGAAGTGAATCCTGCTTACGGTCAGCATGTGCAACAGGAGATCGTCCGCCTGGGCGCGCTACATCCGGTTATTCAGACCGAGTATGAGAATGTTGAGACGGCCCAAACCGGACGCCTGTTCGATGAGCGCCGGTTGGAGCTCATCTTCAGCAGTGCCACCCCACGCGCTCTTTCGAGCTCAGGCGGCTCGCCGCCGAATGCCCGTGCCGAGGAGCGTTCGGCTGAGTACAGCCGCGTTGCCACCCTTGACGTCGGTGCAGCCGACCTGATGCAGGAGAACCGCGAACACGACTTTACAGTCGCTGCCATCCATCGCGTTACCTTCGATGGGGCCATCCCTTCCCTGCCCACCTTTACCACCATCGACTATCTGGCACTGCAAGGCGCCAACGTCCTGGATGACACACCTGCACGGCGCCGTCTGTTTAGTTTCCTGGACTCGAATAACCCTGTGCGCATCGTCACCGACGCGACTGGACTGGGCCGGGGCCTGGCCAGCGCGCTGCTGAACCGCTACCCCTCGCGGGTGATTCCGTTCATCTTCACCCCAGCAAGTAAAACGGAGCTGCTCCATCAGTGGCTGGCACTCATCGAGACGGGTCGTTATCGGCACTACCAACTGCTGGCGAAGGCCAATGGGTATAGCGATGTAGATTACGCGCGGTTACGAGAGCAACTTGTACGTTGTGAGCATGACGAACGGCCCTCTCGTAATGGCGTGGCATACCACACTGAATGGGGCGTTCCTGCCACCGCCACATGGCACAACCCGCATACGCTGGAAGAGGAGCCGCTGCACGACGACCACCTGATGGCCGTCGCCCTCGTCAGCGTGCTGGCTGATGCCGACCTGAAGGTTCGCACGGCAACCAGCACGCCGGCACCCCGGCGATTGCCGATGGAAGATTGATGAACTGACCATCGCGGTTTCAACTCAGCCACGCAGTGACGAAGCGAACCATGCCAGCCGCAGCACTCCGGCTGAAGGACGAAGAAACCACGAAAAATAAAAGAACCCGGTTTCACATGGAAACCGGGTTCACTCCCCCCAATCCCCCCAGGGTCAGTAAACTGCTCGCATTATGCAACCGAGTACTGGCTTGATATGTTCCCCAATGTTGCCGGTCGATCGGCCAGCGTCACCTTAATGGTGAGCTTCTGTGTCCCGCGCAGAACCGTCAGCGTAACCGTGTCGCCAGGCTTATGAGATGCCAGGGTCTGCTGCAGGACCGAATCGGACTGGAACGTCTTGCCGTCTATCGCGGTGATCACATCGCGGCGCTTCAAACCAGCTATCTGCGCGGGCGAACCCTGCACCACCTGCACCACCGCCACACCGGTCGTATTGGGGTTCACACCCAGTTGAGTAGCAACGGCCGGGTTCATATTCACATAGCTGATACCCAGGTAGGGGTGAATCACATGCCCCGTCGCAACGAGCTGATCGGCGATGGGCTTGGCTGCGTTGATCGAGATGGCAAAGCCAATGCCCTGCGCCGATACCCCTGGCTCAGCCTGCCCGGCTACCAGGGTGTTGATGCCCACGACCTGCCCTGCCAGATTCAGCAACGGCCCGCCTGAATTGCCTGGATTGATCGGCGCGTCCGTCTGGATGACATCGAACAGGAAAGGCCCCTGGCTGGTTTGATAACCAGAAGAGTTGGTGGTGCCCGGCTCCTGCACCGTGCGATTCAAGGCGCTGACGACACCCGCCGTGACCGTCGGACCGCCAGGCAGCGCCAGGGCATTGCCAATAGCCACCACCCAGTCACCCACCTGCAATTGAGAGCTGTTGCCCAGTTGCGCTACCGGCAGGTTCGTGCCGGTGATCTGCACCACGGCCAGGTCGGTGAGCGGATCCGCACCGATCAGCTTGGCCGGGAAGGCGCGTCCATCGGGCAGCGTGACCAGCAACTTCGAGGCGCCGGCAATAACGTGGTTATTGGTAAGGATATGACCCTGCGCGTCATAAATGACACCCGAGCCCACACCGGCCGGCACGTTGTAGCCCTGGTTGTTGTACTGGTCGTACTGTACCTGCTCGTTGGTGATCTGTACAACGGCCGGTGTGACTTTTTGCGTGACATCGCGCACCGCCAAGGTAAAGTCATTAGTGAGTGGTGCAGGCGTGGCTTCGGGTATAGTGCTTGCGGCAAGCGCACTTTTAGCCTTTGTTACCGCCGTCACAGCAGTATGAGGCGAAGCCGTGCTGGTGGCGCTGGTCACACTGGTAGCAGTGCCAGTACTTGCGGCGATGGTATCACCTACCAGTGGCGCCGCTTCTGTAGCTGATACGCTGCTATTGCTCAACAGAATCGTTGGTGCGCTGCATCCCACCATGAGTGTGATCAGCGACGTCGCCGCGATGACCTGCACCCCCACACGCCGGAGTTGATCACGTTTCATACACACCCCCCTGAAATACACTGTATACATCTATCTACAACAGATCAGTTATGGACATACACAACCATACAGCATATTAATGGAGGCTAAGTTAGATCTGAGTTTTGTATATGGTGCGGATTAGATAGATTCTGATGAGTGTTTATAGACGTAAACCACACCCATTACCAGATTCAGGCGGAGTAATAGAATAACATTCGTGCTATATGGCATGAATGTCGACTGCTACAAGGAACGACCAATATGAAAACGAGACCACTTGGTAAGACAGGATTGCAGGTGAGTGAACTGGGACTGGGCGGCCTGTTTGTCTCTTCATATGGCTCTGGTTATGATCAGGCGCGGGACGCCATCCACCGTGCCCTGGAGCTGGGCGTGAACTATATCGACACAGCACCTGGATACGCTAACAGTGAAGAGGTGTTGGGCAAGGCATTGGAGGGTGAGAGCACACATTATGTGATATCAACGAAATTGGGCGGGCGACCGCAACCTTTCAACCCTCAGGACCGGGATGGGTTGATGAAATCGGTAGAGGAGAGCCTGCGCCTGCTGAAACGCGACACCATCGATATTCTCATGATCCATGAACCGGATCGCCCAGGTCAGTACAACTGGTGGAAAGATCCGATGCAGTTTGAGGGAGCGGTGATGGACGTGCTAGACGATTTGAAGCGCCAGGGTGTCATTCGTTTCATTGGTCTGGGCGGCACCACAGCATACGAAATGGCACATGTCATCAATACAGGCCGGTTTGATATTGTATTGACCGCGTTTAACTATAGTCTGCTGTGGCGCGAAGCACTGCGCGAAGTGCTTCCTGCTGCAAAGCGGTTGGGAATGGGCATCGTCATCGGCTCACCACTTCAGCAGGGAGCCCTGGCGCGCCGGTATGACCAGGAAGTCAGACACGGCGCCCGATGGCTCAGCTCACCACGACGGGCACAGTACATCGCTTTATACGACTTACTGGACGAGCTGCACATGCCGATTGCCGAAGCCGGTTTACGTTTCATCATTTCCAACCCCGACATTTCCTGTACATTAATGGGTGCGCGCTCAAGAGCTGAGGTTGAACAGAACACTGCAGCAGTGGAGAAGGGACCACTACCGTCTGACGTAATGAAGCGTCTGGACGAGATTGCTGCCATGGTGCCCTTCCGCCCCTTCGAAGAACCCTTCGGACTACCATTCGGTCGTGAATATTGGGGCCCTGGTATTGCCTGACTTGTGGAGGTCTGGTAAACCTGGAGGCAGGATGGAAAAGTGAAAGCTGCAATCGTCGAAAAACCGGGAGTGCTGTCCGTTCGTGAAATCGCGATGCCGGAAGTGGGTGATTATGATGCACTATGTGAAATGCTTTACGGTGCCACATGTACTGGCACCGACCAGCACCTGATAGCGGGGCGGTTCCCATGGCCAGTGCACTATCCCACGATCCTGGGTCATGAGAGCATTGGTCGCGTTGTGACGGTAGGGCAACGCGTACGCCACCTGCACGTGGGAGATCTGGTGACGCGGGTCGGCGCACCAGCCGTACCGGCCGACGGACTGGATGCCAACTGGGGCGGTTATGCCGAATATGGAATCGCCAAAGACCATCGAGCCATGCGCGAAGATGGACTGCCACGGCGTGATTGGGACGCCTTTCGCATTAACCAGGTGCTGCCCCATGACTTCGATGCGGCTAAGGCTACTATGATTATCACCTGGCGCGAGACGCTAAGCTACCTGACACGCATGGGAGTTGGACCGGGAAGCACACTCCTGGTGATAGGCTCTGGCGGAAACGGCCTGGCGTTCGCAGCCCACGCGCATAATCGGGGCGCCGCGCACGTGGCGATGATCGGCAGCGACCTGCGCGAACCCGTAGCACATGCATTGGGAGTTCAGGCCTACTATGACTATCACCAGACCCGCCTTGTGGATGCAGCCGGAAAACAGATGTCCGAAGGATACGATTTCATCATCGACGCGGTGGGGAAAACCGGACAACTGGACTTCGCGCTGTCGCTGGTTAAGCCTGGAGGCGTGGTGGGTATTTACGGCATTGACGATTATGGCCGCTGTATCATAAACCCCGCACGTGCGCGCGGCACATTCACCTTCTATAACGGCGGTTACGACGAAGAGGAAACGCACGCGCAGGTGGTGGCTGAAATTCAACAGGGTCGACTGCGCGCTGAGTACTGGCTGGACCCTGCTCGACCCTACCTTCTAGATAATATCGGTCAAGCTTTCGACGATTTGCGGGAGCGCAAGATGGTGAAGGCAGTGGTGAAGTTGCACGATTAGTAACCATGAAGTGGAAAGACGCCGAACAACACCGATATCTATCCTGCCGTTACCAATCACCTGCTGGTTCGTGATGGCCGGGGATCGGCACAGACTGGCGCATGTATTGGTAAGGTAGTCAGTTGGACGTCGATGGATTTTGCATAGATAAGCCTGCACATTTGAATAAAACTGGCATGGCGACATGACTGCAGTAAAGCGCCATGCTGGTGTACCGTTGATATCATGGAGGTTTGAACCGAATGCGCATCTACCTGATGACGGATCTTGAGGGAGTAGCGGGCGTTTTGAATTCTAAAGACTGGTGCCTGCCCGAATCGCGCTACTATGAGCAAGCCAGGGATCTGTTGACGCACGAAGTGAGTGCAGCGGTTGATGGCTTTATTGCTGGAGGGGCAACCGAAGTGCTGGTGGCCGACGGCCATGGCGCAGGCGGAATCAACCCACTGCTGCTGGACCCGCGCACAGAGCTGATGCGCGGTTTCGCCATGGGCTGGCCGTTTAATCTCGACCAGGGCTTCGATGCGGTGGCATGGGTGGGACAGCATGCCAAATCAGGCAGCGAATATGCACATCTGCCGCACACACAATCGTTCCGTTACCTGGACCTGACGGTGAATGAGCATTCCATAGGAGAGTTTGGCCAACTGGCGCTGTGCGCGGCGGAACTGGACATCCCCTGCCTGTTTTTCTCTGGTGATTCAGCGGGTTGTCTGGAAGCACAGCGTTTGTGCCCGGGCATCGAAACGGTGAGCGTGAAGCGCGGGACTACACCGGGCCGGGGTGATGAGCTGGATGAAGAGCAGTACATGCAGCGCAATACCGGCGCGATCCACCGGCACCCGGAGAAGGCGCGCATGTTGATCCGCGAAGGGGCGGAGCGCGCCATGCGATACTATTCTGCGCGCCGGCCGATTGCCCACTTGCCCGCTGCACCATACCAGCGCACAGCTGTATTCCGGCGTACGGCCACAAAGGCTCAGACGATCAGTGTCGAGCACCACGCGGATAGCTTTATCGCACTGATGAACATGCCATACCACCCGGAGCCGGTGAAGTGATGTGGTGACGGGTTGACGAAGTGCAATTCCGAATGACGGCCGTGGCAAGACGAAGCCAAAGCATGATGTGCTGGAACCGTGCAGGCTGTGTCCTGGTTGTGTGCCAGGGCCAATAATGCCCCGTCGGGAAGGGTGCTTCGATTAGGCCATGCATTCTCGGGAAGGTGTACCTGATCTCGATGAACAGGCCAAGCTTCCAGAGATGCCAGGCCTGTGTGCGGTTGATGGTGTACTCTTATAGGCGCTGGTGGCTGCAGGCGGTGCTGCGGTTGCCTGGCGGCACGCCGGCTTGCAGATGTCGTCTATTCGGTGAGGCGTTGAGGTGGACATCAGCAGACGCGCCCGCCGTGTGCTTTTTCGCGCGGCCGATGCTTTAATAGGACCTATGGATCTTCTGGCACCTCATCCGGAACTGTATAACGCACCGTGGATGTGCGACGAGTTTAATGGCATGCCCTATCGTGCGCTGGGTCGCTCAGGATTACGCGCGTCGAACGTCGGGCTGGGCACGTGGAAGTTTGGCCTGCCCGAGACTGGCGACGGCGCACGGGTGGATGAAAAGACCGCCTATCAGATTTTCGATCGAGCAGTCGAACTGGGCGTCACATTCTGGGACACGGCGAACCGATACAACGCCGCGTCGGGCAATGCTGAGCGCCTGATCGGTCGATGGCTGACGGCCAACCCTGACCAGCGGCGCAACGTGGTGATCGCCACCAAGGTGTTCGGGGGTATGGACGGCCGCACACCCAACCACAGCCGGCTATCTCGCACTAACATTCTCGAGTCGGTATATGCCTGTCTGGAGCGGTTACAGGTAGACACGATCGACTTGTTGTACTTCCACGCCTACGACCCCGACACACGGATCGATGAGAGCCTGACCGCTGTGGAAGACCTGGTGCGACAGGACGTGGTGCGCTATTTTGGCGTGAGTAATTTCACACCTCAGCAGGTGCGTGCCTATCAGGATGTGCAGGCGCAGCTTTACATCCGCAGCCGGATTGTGGCACTGCAAAATCAGTTCGATATCCTGCATGGCCAGTCCGTACCGGGAGGACTGGAATTCTGCGCCTGGGAACGCATTTCTTTCATCGCCTACAGCCCTCTGGCACTGGGATTGCTGACCGAGCGCTACCTGGATCGTGCCAAAGTGAGTAAAGGTGACCGTTTGTATGATGAAGGCGCACTTGACCGCCTGGCGACGGAAGAGGCGATGAGCTTGGTGCAACGCCTGGCTGACCAGGCGCACGAATGGAGCTTGCAGTTGAGCCAATTGGTGCTGGCCTACATGCTGACCCTGCCTGGCATGGGACCAGTGATCCCAGCGGTTTCGACGGCTCAACAGTTGGAATCGAATGCAGCAGCCGGGAGAGTGAGGCTAACAGAAGAACAGGTGCGGCGTGTCAGAGAGATCACTCACCCGTCACCTGGCAGGTAATACGAGACAGGGCAAATGGATGGCTGGAGGTAATATGAAGTGGGTAACTCGCTCGCATGTACATGTGGACCGCGTGGCCTGCCCATGGCTGATCACGCGTTTCGTCGATAACCAGGCTGAATTCCTCTTTGTCCCCAAAAACATGATTGGTAAAGTGGCTGAAGAGGAGCATGCCATCCCGTTCGATGCCCCAGGGGTGGAGCTGGGACACCAGCAAAATCGCTGTTCCTTCGAGTCCATTATCAAGAAATACGAACTGGCGGACCCGGCCCTGCAGCGGATGGCCAAGATCGTCCACGCCGCCGATGTAGCCAGCGATATCGATAGCGATCCGATCGCGCGGGGGTTGGAAGCCCTTGCCACCGGCTTTGGCCAGCGCTACCCCAGCGACGAGGAAAATCTGAGCGTGCAGTTTGAGGTATACGATGCGCTGTACGCCTGGTGCCGGTTGCAGGTGCAAAAGGCGGACTGACCGAGGTTCCAAGATGAATTCGCGAGAACGCGTCGCCCTTAGCCTGAACCATCAGGAGCCAGACCGAGTGCCGGTGGACCTGGGTGGCAGCGCGGTCACCGGCATGCATGTCAACACCGTATACGCGCTGCGCCAGGCCTTGCATCTGGATCCACCCGGCACACCGGTGAAGATCGTCGAGCCGTACCAGTTACTTGGCGAGATTGCCCCTGACCTAATGGAACAACTTGGCATCGATGTGGTGGGGCTGGGCAAGGAAGCCAACATGTTTGGCTTTCGCAACATAGGGTGGAAACCGTGGACGACACCGCAGGGTGTGCCCGCACTTGTACCCCAGGCATTCAATATCGACCCGGAGCCAAACGGCAGCATTCTGATGTATCCCGAGGGTGATAAGACCGTCCCAGCCAGCGGGCGCATGCCACGAGATGGCTTTTACTTCGACTCGATCATCCGCCAGGATCCGATCGACGACGAGCACCTGAATGTTGAAGACAACCTGGAGGAGTTCACGCCCGTCACGGCGGGAGATCTGGAATTCTTGGGACGCGAAGCACAACGCATCACGACCCAGACGGATAAGGCCATCCTGGCGAACTTTGGCGGCACGGCTTTTGGCGATATCGCCCTGGTGCCCGCACCCAACCTGAAACACCCCAAAGGTATCCGCGATGTGGCCGAATGGTATATGAGCACGGTCAGCCGGCGTGACTATGTATATGAGGTGTTCGACCGGCAGTGCGAGATCGGCCTGGCGAATCTCGAAAAGATTTTCCGGGTGGTGGGCAATCAGGTGAGTGCGGTGTTCATCACGGGCACGGACTTTGGCATGCAAAGCGGACCGTTCATCTCGCCCAAGGCGTACCGCAGTCTTTACCTGCCGTTTCATCAACTCGTAAACAGTTGGGTACACTCCCATACGACGTGGAAAACATTTATCCACTCGTGCGGTTCAGTACGCGCGCTCATCCCCGACTTCATCGAGGCTGGATTCGACATTCTGAATCCCGTGCAGTGCTCCGCTGCGCACATGGACCCCGCGGAACTGAAGCACGAATTCGGCAAGCAAATCACCTTCTGGGGCGGCAGCGTGGACACACAGCGTACGCTGCCCTTTGGCGCACCGGACGATGTACGCGCTGAGGTGCGCGAGCGCATCCGCATCTTCGCCCCAGGGGGTGGCTTTGTGTTCGATCCGATCCACAATGTGCAGGCCCAGACACCAGTGGAGAACGTGATTGCCATGTACGAGACGGTGCGCGACTACGGGCATTACCCGGTCTAGCAGGTTGCAAACTCGAAGCTGGTACGTTGTACCAGGCGCCAGGACCCTTTGAAGTTAAGCCGTGGATCTGTGCAGGCCTGGTATCACGTATTGCCTTCACAGTCTGACATGCTGCGGGTGTGGGTGGAGTGTTGGGCACGGAGAGTGTTGCTGTTTTGCTTGATCGACTCTACGAATCTGGCGGATGCGTAACGGCTTAGTGACAAAGATGACACGGCCTGGCGCGGCCAGATAACATTTAGGGATTGCACTTTGCACGCTCCGATCACGTTACGACCTTTCCAACCGTCCGATCAGCCGGCCGCAAAACTGCTTATTCAGCAGGGCCTGGGTGAGCACTTCGGCTTCATCGACCAGACGCTTAACCCGGATCTGGATGATATCGCCGAGCACTACGTGAGACCAGGACATCTGTTTGTAGTAGCTGAGCTGGATGGACACCTTGTCGCGACGGGTGCGTTGATTGGTTTGGTACCTGGTGTGGCGCAGGTGGTTCGCGTGTCGGTGCAAAGCGATTACCGAAGACGAGGTATTGGTCGCGCCATCGTCGCGCTGTTATTGCAGACAGCTTACGAACGTGGCTTCCGGCGGGTACAGGTGGAAACCAACCGTACCTGGTGGGACGCGATCGGGCTTTACACCAGCCAGGGCTTTTGTGAATATGCCCGTGATGAGGTGAGTGTTTATTTGGCACTCGACCTTCCTGCGCAGCGCGAGACGCAGGATCCGGGGAGACCATCACGACGTGCTTTCCTACAGACTTTTGGGCAGCCTCAGGATGGCACATCGACAAGGTAAAGACGGTCCCGTAACGCGACGTAAATCGGTTTAGATGATTCTGTTTCTGTCATCATTTGGTTGTCCTGGCATGTCAACTATTCGTCGACGAACGTGTAAGGGAAGGTGGAATCGCGCGTGCTTAATGTGGTTTGCAATTGCAAACAAGGTATTGGGCATTTATCCTGAGCATGCTGAAGGATGGTTCGACAAGCTCACCATGAATGCTCAACATGATCGTCCTGAGCATGCTGAAGGATGGTTCGACAAGCTCACCATGAATGCTCAACATGAT
>JAJYKL010000022.1 GCA_021788625.1 Chloroflexota bacterium | reverse complement strand
GCTGGTCGAAGGGTACATCCTGAGCTGGTCGAAGGAAGGCCTGCCGCGCTAGTCGGACAGGCAGGCTCGCTTCATTAACAAGGCTGCGTTGGCGTACCTGGCAACCTGCCGTACAGTCGCAGCGACGATGCTCATGGAATGGAACGGCGGCTCTGTCTGAATGGCCGGGTTGGCCAGGTGTAATCGGTAGCAGCCCACGTACAATTGGTTTATGCCGCTTTTGGTACGTGCCACCAAGGTTACCGGTACGGCATAGTAGAACTGTCCGGCACCGGCATCGCTGCTGACCCTGCCGGTGGTTAATTTCACCCACTGCGTGTCCACATAACCCCGCGCGAACCGGTTGTAGTTAAGAGGCTCAGCGCCCGGCTCCCAATATGAATACGCCCGCACATATTCCGCCCGGTTGACCGCGTTGAAGAGCGATTGTAAAACCTGTACCGGACCGCTACGGTCATCGCGATAGAGCTGCGTCTGCGGTGCTTTGGGATTCGGTGTGGGCAGAGGCGGAGCGGCCCACTGGTCACAGACATGGTCCATAAGCGCAGCAATGTCCGATCCTGCCTTCACTGGTTGCACGCTGGCCGACTGGATGCCCATTGCCTGGAACGGCGGTTGTCCCTGGGTGGCTGGATTGGCCAGGTGCGTCACGTAGCAACCGACGTAGGTTTGCGTGCTGCCATTCCTTAAGCGAGCGATCAGGGTGACCGCAACGCTGTTATAGAACTGGCCAGCCCCTGCACTCCCTCCCACTGTGCCGAGCGATAGCGCCACGGATGTCGTGTCCGCGTACCCTTGCTGGAACTGGTCAAAAGAGGGCACCTGGCTGCCTGCCTCCCAATATGAATAGGCGCGTGCGTACTCCCTGCGGTTCAGCGCGCTGACAAACGAGTCCAGCAGGCTAACCGAGTTGCTGCGGTCATCGATGTACGTCTTGATCACTACGGGTGCCGGGTGGGCAACCGGCGTCTGCACAGGTTTGGCGGTAGGTGTTTGCGTTGAAGCCGGCGAAGGCGTTACCGCAGCGGTGGAGGATGCGATCGATGCTGGATTTGGCGAGGCTGTGGCGCTCAGTTCGGGTTGCGTGGTTGGCGATGGCGCCGAGGTTACAGTTGGCGTGGAAGAGGTCCCGGTCGCAGTCACCACCTGCTCAGTGAGCGGTGTACCGGTAAGCACCCCTGCAGAAGCTGGCGCGCTTGCGACGACACCTGTGAGCGTCGCGACGGTTGCTGCGGGGCTGTTCATTGCTGATGGGGTGGGAATCCCAACACTCGCAGATAGTGAGTTACAGCCTGAAGTCAATAACCCTACGGCGAAGAGCAGCCTGATGAAAGTCCAGGAAAACGTTCTCATCTCATCGACTCCCATTCCAGAACTGGAACGGACCCCCGTAGTGTAAATCAATTGGCTGTATCGCCTCTCTCAGGTCGACCCACCGGCAATCCATCGTCCACATTCTTGCAGGGCGTATGGTGGAGAGGCCATACCAGGGTCGATATCGCTCAGTTGGGTAGCTGCGCCGCCGGCACGTAGTTCAGATTGCTCGCCACGCGCTGGCCGGCATGGCCCAGCGCCCACGCCACGAATAAACGCAGATCACCTTGCGGTTCACTCGGCGCCAGTAGATTGAGCATACGACTGAGCGGGTAGGCGCCGCTGGTGAGGTTGGCAGGCGTGGGTTGCTGCCCATTGATGCTCAGTATCTTGACCTTCGACGCGACCGTGCCGGTGATTCGCCCGCTGGGCACATAGGCAATGGCATTCGCCTGCAATGATACGAAGTTCATCGCCACCTCGACCGTCGGCAGCAGCACGGCATTCGACGTCAAGCTCTGGCCTCCCATCACCAGGCTATCAAATGTAGCGCGTGTGCCATCGCCTTCTTCACGCACGGCCACTTGCATGTCGTTGAGTCCCGTCACGCCGAAGTCGCTCCAACTGTTGTGCGCGCCGGCATAAATATCGCGCAGCTCCTGCAAGGAAAGTGAATTCACCGGGTTGGCAGGATTGACAATGATCGCCACACCATCCATCGCCAGGTCAGCCACCCACGGTTTGGGGCGGTCTGGTGCATCAGGTGGCAGGATCGACACGGCAGCCAGATCAACCTGGCCAGCAAATACCAAATTGGCCACCGTTTGCGCATCTCCCGATTGCATGCCAAAGACAACATTGGGGTGCTCGGTCGTATAGGCAGAAGTAAGCGCCTGCAAGAGCGGGAGTGCTGCAGAGTCGGACGCTATGCGCAACCGGACCGTCACGGGCGTCACCTTGGGTGTCTCGACACGCGTGCAGGCGGCAAGCAGGGACAGGGCACACGCCAGACTAAGCGCCACACTAAAAAGGGTTCGGCGATGCATCAGGTATTCCGTTATCTTGTGCCCGACCCAGCTCATACAGGCAGCTAAGCCGTACACGGATCGCCATTCACAGCGGTACCGCGCTCAGCCGGTCCATGCGTCAGCGTAACGCTCGACCCGTTGGGGGCATGAACGGCGTCTATCGCCTTCAGCAACTGCCAGGCCAGTTCCTGTTCACGTTCCACCAGCTCCGGGTCGGCATGTTGCATGGTGTCAAGCATCGTGTGCCAGTATGAAGGGCTGTTCTCACTGTGGCCCAGTGCGATACAGTGCAACCCATCTTTCACGCCAACACTCAGTTCGCCGTAGGGCGCGTTCGACAAGGTGAAACCGGCCTGCCATTCCGGATGCTCGTCCAATACCTTGTGGGCGAGAGCCAGCAGGTGCGGGTCGCTGCGTACAAAGGCCAGGAAGCGCTCTCCTTCCACCACGCTAGGCTTGGCGTTCGCAGCACCCACCTGATCGATCACCAGCAAAGTCGCCCCGCGTGTCTCCTCAGCGTGGCGCTGGAAGAAGGCATCCGCCCCATAGCAACCCACTTCCTCGCATCCCGTGAACACCACGACCACGTCAGTATTCTTCAACGGTGTGTGCGCCAGCCGTTCCGCCAGACCGAGAGTCGCCGCTACACCACTTGCGTTGTCGTCGGCACCCGGCGAATAGTCGGTACGATCGGCCTGGATCATTAGAATCAATATAAACAGCATCACCACGCCCGGTACCAGCGCCACCTCACGCCAGATCAGGCTGGTGGAAAACACACCCACTATGAACAACAGCAGTGACACGCCAGCGGACACCAGCGCTGCGGGCATGATCAGTCCGAAGGTTTTGATCCAGCCAGGTGAACTGAAGACCAGCGGCGTGCGATGAGTATCCAGGTGCGCGGTGATGTAAATCGTGTTCGCAGGACCCGCCACCTTTGTGTTATCGGCATCTTTCGCGACCGGGTCCGCTGGCAGGCCGCCCGCGCGTTGCGCATCTTCACGGGGGATGCGTACGTAAACGTTCTGACTATCACCCAGGGGCAGCAACCATCGCAGCGGATTGGTGCGGAAGAGCAGCTCCAGGAGCACTGAGACAAGTGCCGTGAGGGTCAGGATGGCCGCTGCGGCAGCGCCCACCGGCTGCGGTTGCCAGAAGAGAAACAGACTGAGCAGGAGCATTCCAGTGAACAGGGCATAGGGTGCATAGGCCGATGCCGCGCTCAGGAATGCGTCGCGCTGCGGCGCCAGTCCCAGGTTCGTTAATTGCATCGCGACATACTCGGCTGCCTTGGCCTCCTCCTCGGTGGTACTCCCGCGGGGGCCAATGGTCTCGCTCAGGTAACGCATAGGGTCAAGTGCAGTCATGCGTTGCATGATACTGCATGCCGCACAGTAGATCAACCGTAGGGGATTCGTAGGACGTTCGTCATTTAGGCAGGTGCGAAATCCTTATAAATAAGCCAGGTAGAGTCAGGGTGGGACCTCCTCTTCTCCTCCTTTTGCTTTGAGAGCCAGCGTTCGGCGTCGCTGGCTCTCAACATTTTTCATAGCGCAATTGGGGTGCTATGTAACAGGCAATCTCATTCATCAATAGATTACTGACGCGTCGCAGTATGGTGAACTGGGCACGCACCGCTCCTTCGTTCATTCATTGGCCGGAGGTAACCATGGCAGAACAGCCCATGTATGTACGCGCATGAGCTGCCTTAGTAGCTTGTCTGCCGTCGCCAGCTCTGCCAGGGCGGCTGGTGCTGGTGCGAGCGACTCTGGTAGAAGGAACTTGCGCGGCGGTGTCACACTGATGGCCCGCACGCGCCGCTCCGTGGGCAGGCTTGCCAACTCGCACGCCTGCTGCAATGCCATGGGAAAGTCACCCAGCTCGTCCACCAGCCCGCGCTCCCTGGCCATTGCACCAGTCCATACCCGCCCGCCAGAGATTGGCTCCAGGCTGGCAACGTCCAGTTTCCGTCCTTCCGCCACCAGGCGCTTGAAGTCGTCATAAGCACGCGCTACACTCGACGCCACGGCCTCATACTCGCCGGCCTCCAGAGGCGTGGAGGGGCTATATGTCCCCGCCCGCTCGCCGCGCCTCAAGGTGGAACGGTGAAGGTATAACTTGCCTTCAGCTTGTTGCAGATTGGGTTTCATGCTGATCACACCGATGCTTCCTGTGATCGTCATCGGTTGCGCAATGATGCGCGTGGCCAGTGCGGACACGTAATAACCGCCCGAGGCCGCCACCCCGCTCATGTACACCACCACCGGTTTCTTCGCCCGCGTCACCCGCACTTCGCGCGCAATCAGGTCCGACGCCAGCACTCCGCCGCCAGTCGAGTCTACGAACAGGATGATGGCTGCGATGCGGTCATCTCGCGTGGCCTGCCGCAGTGACTGGGTTACACTCTCCGAGCCGGCCATACGGTTACCCAGTAAAGGCAGCGGCACCGGGAGTGGCAGGTTCTGGCTTTTACCCTCGATGAGTGTTCCCTCCACGCGTACCACTCCGATGAGTTTGGGCGCATAGTCGATGAGTGGAATGAGCAGTGCCCGGGCTGACTCGTCGTATAAACCCAGCGCCTTCTGTCCTTCCGGGTGCCGCTCCATGGCACGCTTCATCCTCGCGTACAGTCTTCTCAGCCCTTTCGGGCGTTCCGCCTTATTGACGACTGCTGCCTGGCCCGACCCATCCGTCACCGTTGGAGGAGCCAGATAGGCTTCCAGTTCATCCTCATAAAGCGCGGCGTCCAGCAATTTACGATTGACCGCCTCACGGGCGCCATAGGGCGCCCCGTCGATCAGGGCACGTACCTGCACCTCTTCGAGCCCTCGCCCTTCAGCGATGCCGTGTACCAGCTCGTTGAACTGTGCATCCATCAGCCACTCAGCCTGGGCGCGCGATTCCTCCGAGAAGTCCGTACGCACAAACTGGTCGAATGCCGACTTATATGGCGAGACGTTGATCACATCCACGCCGATGCCCAGATGCTGCAGCGAGTCTTTGAAAAAGAGATACTCGCGCTGCATGCCGATCACCCCCCACTCAGCGCTGGGTGGCATGATGATCTGATCGCAGGAGCTGGCCAGGTAATACTGAAACGGGCCGAACGAGTGAGCGTAGGCGATCAGCCGCTTGCCATGAGATCGGAAGTCCTTAAGCAACATACGCAGGCTTTGGTAGGTGGCGGCGCTGGCTACACACTCAATCTTCAACACGACGCCTTCCACGCGTGGATCCCCAGTTACCCGCTCCAATTGTCTGCGCAAGCTGCTCACGCTAGGCGGCTCGGGTGGCAGGAATCGCCGTGCAAATGGGATGCGCAATGGCGGGTGCGGTGGGGGGAGCTCACCCACTTCCCCGCTCAATGAAATAAGTAAATACCGTGGCACAGCGCGCCGGCGACGGAAAATATTCCTGATGCGGATGTGCCCCTTACGTATGGATAGATTAGCCCTCGCCATTCGCCACCCCCTGAGTGCATATTTACGTGCTATATCCGGTGCTGGACGCCATTAGCATACATCTTTGTGCTTGGACCTTTTTCGTGGGTCTAGGTGCTGCCGGTTGCCACTGCTGCCTGGCGTGCACGTCAGCCTTTGGCATGCTGGAGATGGTCAGGCTGAACGCATCGAACCAACCTTGTCATCGTATATTGTTTACCCGGCATCCACGAAGTCGACGGCAACAGACTCGCCTGAAGATGCCTCACAGCGGATGGCTTCGCCAAGATAGAGCAGGTGCTCCTTGCTATCGTCGGGAACTCGGATCCGTACGGAAGCACCACATACCAGTGCCCGATAGGTGCCGGGCGCAGGCAGGGCATGTTGTTCGGGCACACGCACCGTGGCAGGGGTGTCAAGCGTTCCCATCACCCGAAATGGCCGGCCCAAACACAACTCAGCATCGCGGACATCTCCACGCCCCAGTGCCACCCGGATACGGGTACTGGAAACCTCCTCCGTTCCCGCGTTGACCGGTGAGATGGTGTTCACCGAAAACCCGTATTGAGCACCCTGCTCAGTTAAATAGGCTGCATCACCCTGCCGCTTATGGCCCAGAGCGAAGTCGGGGCCGATCCACAGGCTGATCAGGTGCAGGTGCTGCACCATCCTCTGCACGAACTCCGCGGCGGTCGTCAGCATCGTCTGGCGATCGAACGTCATCACGACGAGTACGTCGACGCCCAGGAGCACCAGCTGCTGCGCCTTCTCGTCGGGTAACGTCAGATAAGGCACCGGGGCATGCCCCAACACGACACGCGGGTGTGGATGGAACGTGATCACTCCCGCCGGCAGGCCGCGCGTATGCGCATCATCCACCATCGCACGCAGCAGACGCTGGTGCCCCAGGTGGACACCATCGAACGTGCCTACCGTGCAAACGGACGCAGAGGCAAGATTGACTTCGGACAACGAATGGAATGTCTGCATTGGTAGTCCCTGCACAGGTTACTGGCGATGTTGAAAAACCTTGTACGGACTTAACACGCCGCTGGCGCGATTCACTTTCCCGATGGCCACAAAGGTTCCGCCTGGGTCATATACCCGGCAAAATGCGCTGAGGGTGGCAGCGTCGGGGCTTCCCTGCGCCATGCCCACTGCAACAGCCTGACCCATCAGGAAGTGTTGTATGTGCAGCTCATCCAGGTGTATGGCACTCAGGGAGTGAACAGCACGATCCATCGGGAGCAGATACGGCGGCCAGTTCTCCCCAGCAGACTTGCTCATGGCGGACTGCAGGAAGACTTCCAGTGGAACGGCGTCGGCGAGCGCAAAATCGCCGCTCCGCTCGCGTCGTAGCGCCGTCAGGTGTGCCCCACAACCAAGCATCTCGCCGATATCACGTGCCAGGGCTCTGATATACGTGCCGGCTGAGCAGGTTACATGGATGTCGAGATACTGGTCGTCAACCTGAGCCAGCTCCAGTTGCTCGACGCGCACCGTGCGTGCTGGCAGGTCCACCACCTCGCCCTGGCGCGCCAGCTTGTAGGCGCGCTTGCCATGTATCTGAATGGCCGAATACGACGGCGGCTTTTGTAGAATTTCGCCGGTGAAGGATTCGCTCGCGCGCTGTAGGTCGGCCGGGCTGACGCGCACGGGGCGCCGCTCGATTACCTCACCATCCAGGTCGTCCGTACGGGTGCGCTCGCCCAGCTTCATCCGCCCGCGGTAGGCTTTGTCCTCGCCGATCAGGTATTCGCTCAGGCGTGTCGCCTGGCCGATACAGAGAATGAGTAATCCGGTTGCGAAAGGATCCAGCGTACCAGCATGACCCACTGCGCGGATGCCCATTGCGTGGCGCACGCGAGCCACCACATCATGTGAGGTGTATTGTGCGGGTTTGTCGATCAGGAGCAGACCATTCACTTTTCGCGGATCATCCGGCGCAGGCGGGCGAGGACGCGGTTGACCGCATCGCGCATGGGGCCGGGCAAGGTGCATCCTGAAGCAGCCGGGTGGCCGCCCCCGCCAAATTCGAAAGCGACCTGTGAGACGTCATAGCCTGGTGCACTGCGGAAGCCCACCTCAATGCTGCCATCGGCGTTCTCCACAAACACCACCGCCACATGCGCTTCCATCGAGGTGATCAATGTACCTACCAGGCCGGCATCGCCTCGCTCCTCTTTCACCCCCAGCTCCTTGCGCATCCGGCGGGTAATGGTGGCATAAACGATGCCGTCCTCCAACTGCGAAGCAACGATGCCGCCTGCCAGGAATTTCAGCGAGTCGTACGAACGAAGCACCAATGCCTGCCGCGTGATGTCGGGTAGTGACGCTCCGGCGCGCATCAAGTCCATCGCCGTCGCCAGCGTCTCAGGCGTGGTGGATGAAGTGCGGAACGCCAGAGTATCGGTGACCACGCCTGTGAGCAGTGCCACGGCGATTTCACTGGTCACGTGCACATTCATGCGACGCAGTAACTTGTAGATGACCTCCGCCGCCGAACCGGCCGCCGGGTCCACTACGTTCACGGTGCCGAAGAGCGTGTTCGTGATGTGGTGGTCGAACATCACCATGGGAATATGCGCATGCGGCACCGGCATGAAGATGGTACCCAGGCGTTGAAGATCACTGGCGTCGATGGAGACCAGCAGGTCATAGCTTCCCTCACCCGATCGGCGAATGTCGTGCACACCGCTGAGGTAGTCGAAGCGTGGGTGCGGCGGATCCTGGCAAGCCAGGGTTACCACCTTACCCAGGCCTTGCATCGCCTTGCCAAATGCCAGGAGGCTGCCAATGGCATCTCCGTCGGGGTAGATGTGCGTAATGGCCAGTATTCGCAGGGCCCGGCGCAGGTACCCTTCCGCCTCCTGCCATGATTGCGGCAGGCGCGTGCCGGAGTATATCTGCTCCGGTCCGACCTCGGTATAGTCCGAGTTCATAGCGAACGGCGAGTTGTTTGGTTCGGAGTTGCTCATCACGATGCGTCCGATGTCGCGACGCCGGTTTCTGAATTGGGGGTGCCTGCTGCCGGGATGCCTGCATCGCTGGTTCCTGCCGCTCGGTTTACCTCCCTGTCCTTCAACTCGTCCAAAATCTGCGATACGCGTGCGCCATGCTCCAGCGACGGGTCATATTCGAAGACCAGCTCGGGCGTGTGGCGGGTATGCAGGTGCTGGCCCAATTCGTGGCGCAGCCAGCCTGAAGCGCTATCCAGACCGCGCGCAGCTTGCTGCCGCGCCTGCTCGTCGCCGATCAGGCTGTAGTAGACCTTCGCCAGTCGCGTGTCAGAGCTAACCTCCACTTCGGTTACCGTGACACCTGCCACGCGTGGGTCTTTCAGGCGTCGCTCGATCAGGGTAGCCAGATGCTCGCGCACCAGTTCGCTCACCCGTCTTTCGTATTTCTTGCTCATCCCGGTTATTGATACTCTTCGACAAAAAACTCCAGCGTATCGCCTGGCTTGTAGTCCGAATATCCTTCGATGCTCACACCGCCCTCAAACCCTTGGCGGACCTCCTGCACGTCTTCCGTCAGGTGCTTCAACGAACCCACCTGTCCGGTGTAGAGCTCCTGACCATCGCGCTGCACACGCACCTTGGCATTGCGTTGCACCACCCCGCTTCGGACAATCACGCCCGCCACCATTCCGACCCTGCCGATCTTGAAGACCTGGCGCACCTCGGCCGCACCGATGGTACGCTGCACCAGTTTTGGTGTGAGCATGCCCTTGAGCGCCAGCTCCACGTCTTCGATCAGCTTGTAGATCACCTCATACGTCCGTACGTCGATCCGGTTGGATTCCGCCTTGCGACGTGCGGCGTTATCAATGGACACTTCGAAGCCCAGGATGACAGCCCCCGAAGCCACGGCCAGTTCCACGTCCGACTCGGTGATGCCGCCAATGCCCTTGTAAATCACTTCCAGCTTCACTTCGCTGTCGCTTGCGTTCAGCTTTTCCAGCGAATCAACAATTGGTTGCAGGGTGCCCTGGTTGTCCGCTTTGACGATCAGCAGCAGCTTCTTGGCCTTGCCAGCCTGAGCCTGCGCAAAGTATTCCTGCAGCGTCGTCGCACGCGCGGGCGCGGCTTCCTTCGTTGCCGTGGTAGCCTGGTTCTGCTCTGCGCGGGCACGCGCGATACGGTCATCGTCGACCACCTCCAGCACGTCACCAGCCACCGGCACGTCGGACATGCCGATGATGCCCACCGGGGTGGCAGGTCCCGCCTTCTTGATGCGGTGGCCGCGGAAATCGAACATGGCGCGCACGCGACCGTGTACGGTGCCCACCACAAACGCGTCGCCCAGGTTCAAGGTGCCGTTTTGGATCAGCACCGTTGCCATAGCGCCCTTGCTTTTATCCAGCTCCGCCTCAATCACTGTCCCAATCGCCTTACGGTCGGAGTTGGCCCGGATGGTGTCCAGCGAATCCGACACCAGCACGATGCCTTCGATCAGATCTTCAATGCCCTTGCGCTGTTTGGCGGAAACAGGGATGACCATCGTATCGCCGCCCCATTCGTCAGGCACCAGGCCGGACTCGGCCAATTGCTGCTTCACCAGCTCGGGGTTGGCGTTGGCTTTGTCAATCTTGTTGAGCGCCACGACGATGGGCACGCCGGCCGCCTTGGCATGTGCGATGGCTTCGCGCGTTTGTGGCATGACCCCGTCGTCCGCTGCCACTACGAGTACCGCCACATCTGTAACCTGCGCCCCGCGCGCCCGCATAGCCGTAAAGGCTTCGTGGCCGGGTGTGTCCAGAAAGGTCACCTTCCGCCCCTCATGCTCCACTTGATAAGCGCCGACGTGTTGTGTGATGCCTCCCGCCTCACCTGCTGCCACGTTGGTCTTGCGGATCGCATCCAGCAGCGAAGTCTTGCCATGGTCGACATGGCCCATCACGGTCACGACGGGCGGACGACGTTCCTGCATATCGGCAGACTCACGCGCCAGCAGGCGCTGGCGCAAGGTGGTTGGTTTGACGGGCACCGTCTTGCCCGTTGTGGGGTCCACCATCTGCTCGGCCGGTTCCGGCTCGGGGGCGACGATCTGCTTCGGCTTGGCTTCGTAACCGAATGCATCAGCTACGATGGCGGCCTCGTCAAAGGAGAGTTGCTGGTTAATATTCGCCATCACGCCGTTGTTCATCAACTCGCGGATGACGTTAATCGGACTAACGCTGATGATCGTTGCGAGCTCGCGCACCGTCGTCGTATCGTTCAGCTCGACGGTTTTCCGCTCAGACTGTGCAGGCGGTTTACGGTCGACCGGCGCGGGCGCCCGGTTATCGCGCCCTCCCCGGTTTTGGTTGCCACCACTGCGATTATCACGACCGCCGGCCGGGTTGACCGGCCTGGCGGAGTCTTTGGTTAAGGTCGCCATTTGCACCACCTCACTGCAGCTCCCGGCCCGGTCCGCACCATCCGACAATCGCCATGCCGGGTCGCTCTGCTCACAACGTGTTCAGGCAAAGACAACGCAGGCTGACTGAGCCTGCGTTGTCTAGCGAAACACCGCACCAAAATGGGCGAGCGAGCTTAACATCCGCTCTATGTTGCACTCGCCTAGAGCGTCTCAGTCATGGTTAAGCTCCGAATGCCCGCTGTCACAGCCGTTTTTCGGACAGCTGAGCGTGTACACCACACCATGCTGGTCTGGTCGAACACGTGTCGCCGTCGCATCACTTCGTGTCCACACTGCTGGTTTTTACCAGGGAGCCTACTCGCCGTATTTGTGGCCGGCAGGCACCCTCAGTAGCGCTTATTCGTTATGGATATTGACTGAAATAGGCCAGAATCGCCTCGACGTCTTCTTTCGCCACGGGCTGTTCGAATTCAGCCTCCAGCCGTTTGTTCCGGACAGCCGACTCGGCCGCCGCATGGCTCCTGCTTAGGTAGGCACCCCGACTGCCGCTCATTTTGCCGCTGACATCGACGACAATGCGCCCCTCGGGCGTACGGACCAACCGCACCATTTCACGTTTGGGGTGCTGTGTCTGTGTCCCGATGCACGTGCGCATGGGCACGTGCTTCACCCGCGCTCTAGAACTCTTCATCGTCTTCCGGGAATTCACCGGTGCGGCCCGGCTTGCGGCTGCGCTGCACCACCGTGCGTCCGAGTTCTTCGTCGAATACTAACACACGATCATGGCTGCCCTTCTTGCCTTTGTCCTTATCTTTATCCTTATCCTTCTTCTTTACAGGACCGCGCGGGGCTGCCGGATTGAGGGGGTTGACCTGCGTGTCGCGGGTTTGACCCATCGCCTCAAGGAAGATTTGCTGCGGCGTGCGCTCCTCTTCACCTTCTTCTTCGCTTTCTGCTTCGCCTTCGTCCTCACCTGCCGTCTCCTCTTCCAACGGGTTAACGATGGCTTCAGGCAGATGGCCCTCGGCGGTCGCTGGCATCTCACTCGGGGCTGGTGTCACGGGCTGAGGCTCTTCCGTCTGAACTGTTTCCACACCAGCTGGCTGTTCCGTAGTACCCGCCACGATGGGTGTGCTCGACTCAGACTCAACCTCCGCTGCCTGGATCGGCTTCGCCGGTGTGACCTGTTCGGGTACCTCCACCTGTTCGACCAGTTGCTCAGACACGGCCGGTTGCTCAGATACAGCCGGCTGCTCGGATGGTTCCATGGCCACTGGCTGGCTTACCTTGTACTGCTCCAGTACCTTATCCAGTGAGGACTTGATTTCGGTCAGTGCCTTGGAGCCGACTCCTTCGATTGCCAGCAGCCCTTCGTCGCCACGTACGCGGCGCTCCATGAGCTGCCCCACCGAGAGGACCCCGGCCTCCATAATATGCTGCATCACCCGAGGTGTCAGGCCCAGTTTGGCGATGGGAATATCGTAAACCTGCCCTGGGATGGCTGCCAGCGCAGCATTAAGCGCCTCGCGCCGAGCGTCTGGCATGGCCGCCACTTCGGGCTTCACTTCCGCTACCGTCCGGGTATTCAGGACCAGGTAGGCATAAACGCTGTCCAGGGTGCGCTTGACCATGAGGAACTCATCTGCCGTTAAGGGAGTTGGCATGGCGTGCTGGCGCACCAGGAGTTCACGCAACGTGGGAACCGTTTGCACGACGTCTGCGCCAACCCACTCGCGCAGTTCCGCGTCGTCAGCGATCTTCACCAGCGCCTCCCCCAGCGCTTCGCTACCGCTCTTGATATCAATGTGCCAGCCAGTCAACTTGGCGGCCAGGCGCGCATTCTGGCCCTCACGCCCGATCGCTAACGAAAGCTGGTCATCAGGCACAATCACCGTACCGCTCTTCTGCTCCTTGCCATCCAGCGCCGGATGGACGGCCAGCACCTTGGCCGGGCCCAGTGCCTTCGTGATGAACACCGTCGGGTCGGCGCTCCATTCGATTACGTCGATCTTTTCGCCATTCAGTTCGTTGACAATGTTCTGCACGCGCGTGCCACGCTGGCCTACGCAGGCACCCACGGGATCGATACCTTGCTGCAGAGCGACCACAGCCACCTTCGATCGAAAGCCGGCTTCGCGGGCGATGGCCTTGATCTCCACCTGGCCTTTTTGTATCTCCGGGACTTCAATCTCCAGCAGGCGGCGCAGCATATTCTTGTGCGTGCGCGAAAGCATGATCTGTGGGCCGCGGTTGGTGCGCTTCACCTCGGTGACATAGGCGCGTACGTGCTGCTGCGGATTCAGACGCTCGCTGGGCATCTGTTCCTTGCGCAGCAGGGTTCCTTCTGCTCGGCCCAGGTTCAACATGGCGCTGGTCGCGTTGACGCTCTGCACGATGCCATGCACAATCTCGCCCTCACGCTCCGCGTACGTGTTGTATTGGAAGTCGCGCTCGGCGTCACGTAACTTCTGGACGATCATCTGCTTCACGTTCTGCGCAGCAATCCGTCCGAAGTCTTTCATCGTCACGTCGACCATGATGCACTCGCCCATCTCCGCATCGGGCTTTTCCAGCTTGCCCTCCTCGAGGGAGATCTCGGTGCGATCATCCATGACGTCGTCCACGACTTCTTTCTCGACGAAAACGCGCATATCGCCACTTTCGATATCCACTTTGACGGCCACGTTCTGGCTGGCCATAATGTTCGCGTTCTTGCGATACGATGTGGCCAGTGCACTTTCCAGCACTTGCGTGATGATCTCCCGTGGCAGGTTGCGCTCGGAACAGATTTGGTTTAAGGCTAACGTAAACTCGCTTTTCATCGTACGGACTCCTGTGCCGTAGAAAAGGAAGAGTGGGTTCATCGCCCACTCTTCTATCCATATGCCAGAAGTTGTTTAACAGGTCCTAGTGTACCAATGCGCACGCTTCTTGTCAACGTATTTTTTAAGATTCTAAAATAACCTAAAAATCACTGATGAACCAGTTTACCTCCTGCCGGTTGTTATTGTAAGGGTCCCGTGCGTGGCGTGCGGTGCACAATTCGTTTGTGTTAGTGTTGCTGTAGGATGTACTGTCGCATCGCGGTATAAAGCGGCGTGGGTGAAAAATCAGGCTCCACCATACGAAAGTAATACCAGGCCTGGTTTTTCTCGGTATCAGTTGCGCGTTTGAAGAACCAGATTGCCATAACACCAACCCAGGGCCATTCGCTTTTAGCCCGCTCATAGACTTGAGGCACATAACGCGCCTGCTCTGCCTCAGTCACTACCCCATATTCACCATAACCCTGTATAGAAGATGGCTTATCAGGCACCGCATCCCAGTTCATTTCCGATAACCATATCGGTTTATTCGCATTTCCATTCTGAACCATTATGTCGCGCAATAATTCGTGTCGAGCCACATTCGTTATAAGCGGACTTACACGGTGATCACCCGGCCCGGAAAACAGTCCATAACCCTGGGCAGATAAAACATCGAAGCACCGGCCAGCGCCCGCGTTATACATTCGCTGTAAAAATACGAGATCGCTCAGGTCGTGACCATCTTGCGCCACGGTAGGCGCCAGTGCGGCACTGATAATGACAACGCTCGGATCCACCTGTTTGGCAGTTCGGTAAGCCATGCACAGTAACTTGGTGTAATCTTCTGGATTCACACGCTGTTCGCCCCACTCGGGATAGATATTGGGTTCATTCCAGATCTGGTAATAATGAATCCGCCCTTTATACCGGGTGACGACTGCTCGAACGTAGTCGGCAAAGTCCTGAAAGTCAGCCGGTGGGCCAAACTGGCCCAGGTCTTTGTAGCCTCGGTGCGACCACTGGGGTGGTGAGCTGAGCCGGGCGATGATATGCAGATGATATTTCTCCGCCAGCGTCACGATGTTGTCGTATTTATCCCAGGCACTTCGCGCAGGTGGGTTGCGCCGGTCTACGAAATCACCTTTGCCGTCTATCTCGATATCGGCCCAGGGGAACTCCTGGCGTATCCATTTAAAGCCGGAATCCGCTATCATCTGCATCGTGCGCTCACGTTTGGCCGGTTCCACTTCTTGCTCCAGAAAAGTGTTCACGCCATAGGGGCTCAGACCTTTCACCGGTTCCACCGCCGCCTGAGGCGCGAGGTCCAACGGCGGACGAGTTGCATCCAGTAACAGATTCCACAAGGCACGTATTTGCGACAGGCGGCCTGTTTCGCCAGTAACCGACTCCAACCGTTGTGCTGTGCCAGGCCAGAAGAACCAGACCGAAAAGGCGGCGATCAGGAGGCCAACGGCCAAACTGGGCAACTTCGACTTCAGCATGCTGGCATGAGTATAGCTGGAGGTGGAGTGCATGGCGCTTGTCACGGCTCCCGCTCGCGCTATGGGGTGAAAAGGTATTTGCGCCAGGCGTCGTTGCCGGGGCCCATCATGAGTGCCATAGCCCAAAAACGCGGCCGCACTGGCTTGTGCAGCAAATGCATATGGGCTTCCTCAGGTGTGCGGCTGCCCTTTTTGCGGTTGCACGTTCCACACGCGGCAACTGTATTTTCCCAGTCGGTGCGCCCACCGCGCGAACGGGGCAGAATGTGATCAATGGTCAGATGCTCACGTCCGGGTGTGGCCCCGCAGTACTGGCAGGTAAAGCTGTCGCGCAGTAGTATGGCCCGCCGGGAGAGCGGCATCGGCAGGTTGTAGGGCACACGAACAAAGTAGTGCAGCCGGATCACCACGGGGGCTGGGAAGCTCATGGTCTGGCTGTGAATCACCAATCCGTCCGTCTCAACTACTTCAGCCTTGTCGGATATTAGCAGGTGGATGGCGCGCGGCATCGCTACCACGCTGAGTGGCTCGTACGTTGCATTCAACACTAAGACGCGGTGCAAAGATGGCGCCGCACTGGGATATACGCTGGCGCTTGGTGTCTCTTCTCCTTACTTCGATAGCTTATGAACAGGTTGGAATTATATAACGATGGTGTACACGAAGCCCGGTGAAAACCGCCATGTGGCAACGCACCCAACCCGATTACGTTTATCAACCCGCTGTCTTTATGTGAATTGGTGTTCGGCCTTCCTCATAGTGCGCGTCATTATGGGATAAAAGCTCCCAGGGCAACGAGTTTATGCCGTAATTCAACGCAATCGTAAGTGGTGTCGTTGGGGAAATCCAGAGTCACATCCCGCCGGCCGGTATTTCGCAGGCGGATACTGAAGCGCTGCTCACCTTTGAATTGCACCAGCACTTGGTGCACTGCCTCCAGACGCGCCACGTCCTGTGTGACATCCCCGCAGCGGTGAATGACTACCGTGAGTTGGTCGCTGAGGCGCGTCACGACATCTTCTAGTTCATTGTCTCGTTCTTGCGAAGTGTGTTTTTGAGCATCCTGAGCCAGGCTATCGCCCGTAGGGGAGCTTATGTCTGCTGCACCGATCTCCGCCTGGGGTTCATGGTGTTGAGTGCTCATTGCATCACCCTGTTCCACATGGTGCTTAAGCTCATCCTCTCGAGGTATGGATGACAGCGCCTCGTCCCGCAGCGCCCCGGACTCGGCATTGACCAGGGCATCGGATCCAGATTGTGGCGAGTCAGTGTGGACATCGTTATAGAGATCGCCTGTCGCGCTCTCGGAATACATGCCGGGCGCCGCATCAGATGCCGCTGCGCTCTCTTCAATCCAGCCATACTCTGGCGCGCCATATGCTGGCGCGCCAGTATATGGCGCGCTCTCTTCGTATACCTGGTGCGAAACCGTATCGCCCACCTGCTCCAGTGCGGCTGGAGCTACGGCGCCGGAAGGCGCACCAGTGCGTTCGCCCGTGGAGACGGCGTCCGTGGAGAACGCGCGAGTAAGGTTGTCGCGCACGCGCTCAACCAGCAGCTTGGGCGTACCTCCCTCGCGCACCTCTGCCTTGCCCCACACTACCACCACCTTATCGCGCTGTATCGTGTCCCGATACTCGTCCCAGGTGCGCGGGAAGATGGTTAGCTCTACGCGCCCGTACAGGTCTTCCAATTCTGCGAAAGCCATGGATTTGCCGCTTTTCGAGACATGCGGGCGCACCATGGTGATGACACCGGCCAGAACCACCTTCTGACCGTTGTCGCCTTCGTTCAACTGCGCACTGGTATGCGTGATGATGTCGCGCAGGCTGCTCATGGCTGCTGCGAGCGGATGCTCTGAAACATAGGTGCCGGCCAGCTCCTTCTCATACGAAAGCAGGTCCCGGCGCGGAATCTCCTTTACATGGGCGGGCAGGGCAATCAGGCTCTCATCACCCACGCCAAAGGCGTCGAACATCATGAACTGCCCTCGCTCGGCAGCCCGGCGTGCCTGACTGGCCAGCCCCACCATGACATCGATCACCGCCAGCAGTTGATGGCGTGGGCCGAATGCATCAAACGCACCGACCTTAATCAACGACTCCAACGCCCGCTTGTTCACCTGTGTCATATCCACGCGCCGGCAAAAGTCGTCCAATGTCTTGAACAACCCTCCTGCCTGGCGCGCTTTGACAATCGCATCGATTGGCCCCTGGCCGACGTTTTTGATCGCCATCAAGCCATATCGAATCTTTGAAACACTCTTGGACGCTGCTTGTGGGATGTTTGAGCTGGCTTGCTGGTTGCTGCCCGCAGACTCCTGGATGACGTCCTCGATGGTAAAGTCGGCGAAGCTGTAGTTGATGCTGGGAGGCAGAATATCGATGCCGTGGCCCTTCGTGTCGGCCACCAGCCCGGCGATCTTATCAGTGTTACCTGCCTCGCATGTCATCAGCGCCGCCATGTACTCGGTCGGGTACTTCGCCTTCAGGTAGGCCGTCTGGCAGGCGATCTGCGCGTAGTCGGCGGCGTGCGCCTTCACGAAGCCGTAGCGGGCGAAGGACTCGATGTCACCGAAAATCGCATCGGCCAGTTCCGCAGCGTAACCCTTGTTGACGGCGCCTTCACGGAACTTGGTCTTGTGCTTCATCAGCGCTTCGGCGTTCTTCTTGGCCACCGCCTTGCGGATCGTATCAGCCTCGCCCATCGAGTAGCCCGCGATGTCGCGGGCGACCCGCATCACCTGTTCCTGGTAGGTGATAATCCCGAACGTCTCTTCGAGTGCCGGTGCCAGGTCAGGATGATGATACTCGACAGGCTGGTCGCCGTGCATGCGGGCGATGTAGGTGGGGATCTGCTCCATCGGGCCTGGGCGGAAGAGAGCCACCGCCGCAACGATGTGCTCAAAACGCGTGGGCTTCATCTGCAGCATCAGATTGCGGAAGCCCGTCCCTTCCACCTGGAAGACGCCCATGACATCCCCCCTCGAGAGGGTCTGGTAAATCACCGGGTCGTGAATCGGGATGCTGTCCAGCGTGTACCGGGTGCCGTGGCGCCGCTCGATCAGCTCGCATGCCTTGCGCATGATCGTCAGCATCGACAAGCCCAGGTAGTCCATCTTCAGCAGCCCGATGGACTCCAGGTGCGTCATCTCGAACTGCGTGATGGCGTTCAGGGCGCTGCTCAGCGGTGTGCCGGTCAGCCGGTGTAGTGGCACGTACTCGATCAGCGGTTTGTCAGCGATCACCACACCTGCCGCGTGCGTGCCCGCGTTACGCACCGTGCCCTCCACCAGTTCGGCCTTGTCATATAGATCGCGCAGATGGTCTTCGCCATCGTAGAGCGCCCTCAGGTCCGGCACCTGATCCAGCGCTTCTTTCAGACCGACAGGCTTGCCCGGGATGGCCGGCACCAGCGACGTCATGCGCGTCACCTCGCCCACCGGCAGGTCCAGCACGCGGCCTACGTCTTTTAACGCGGCGCGGGCGGCCATGGTGCCGAAGGTGATGATCTGCGCCACCTGCTCCTTGCCGTACTTCTCGATGGTGTAGTCCACCAGGCGGTTGCGCTGGTCGTCGGGGAAGTCCAGGTCGATATCGGGCATGGACACGCGTCCCGGGTTCAGGAAGCGCTCGAATAACAGTTCGTTGCTCACCGGCTCGATGTTGGTGAGCCCCAACACGTAACTCACCACGCTGCCCGCCGCGCTGCCGCGCACGTTCCACCAGATGTTGTTCTCCCGTGCGAAGCGGATCAGGTCCCACACGATGAGGAAATAGGTGGCAAACCCCATCTCGATGATGACGCCCAGCTCATATTGCAGGCGCTGGCGCAGGGCGGAAGGGCGCAGGTTCGGGTTATGCGCCGAGCCGGGCAGTGCCAGCGGCGAGCGCTGGGTCAGGTCGATCGGTTCGTCGTCCGCCTCTCCTGCAGAGTCGGGTTCGGATGGCACACCGTAGCGCTCCTGGAACCCTTTCGCGCACAGCGCGCGCAGGTAATCCTCGGCAGAGGGGTACTCGCGCGGCCGCTGGAAGTTCGGCAGGTGGAACTGCTTGGACTTAAGGCTCACGCTGCATCGCTCGGCCAACCGTTCCGTGTTGGAAATGGCCTCAGGCGCGATGGAATCGAATAGCGCGTGCATCTCCTCTTCGCTCTTGAGGTAGTACGAGTCGTTATTCATTCGCATGCGCCGGGCATCGGCGTAGAGCGCGTTGGTCTGGATACACAGCATCAGATCATGCGCCGAGGCATCTTCCTTCATCACGTAGTGCACGTCGTTCGTGGCGACGAGCGGTACAGCCATCTCGCGTGACCATTGCACCAGGGTGGTATTGATCGGCGCGAACTCCGGCTGGTCGTGCTCCTGCAGTTCAAAAAAGAAACGATCGCCGAACACATCGCGATACCACTGCGCGGCCTGGCGCGCTTCATCCACATGGCCGTTCAGCACCAGGCGCGGGATTTCGGACGAGGGGCAACCCGATGTGCAGAGGACGCCCGCCGAATACTTCGCCAGCGCCTCGTGGTCGATGCGCGGCTTATAGTAAAAACCTTCGATCTGCGCCAGGCTGGCCAGATGTATCAGGTTGAGGTAACCCTCATTATCCTGTGCCAGTAAAAGTAAATGGTACGGACTCCGATCGAGGGTGGCGTCGCGGCTCTGCATGGGACGGCCCCGTTTGCTCAGATAGGCCTCGATGCCAATGATCGGCTTGATGCCCACGTCATGGCACGCGTCGAAAAACTCGATGGCACCGTACATGACGCCGTGATCGGTGAGTGCCAGGGCGGGCATGCCCAGCTCCCTGGCGCGCTGGGCTAGTGCCTTCACGCGCCCCAACCCATCCAGCATCGAATATTCGGAATGTACGTGCAAATGAACAAATGACACGACCCACCAGCTTTGAGAACGCGACCAGAGTGTATAGAGCCTCCCGAAGGCACCAGGTCGATGGGAGGCTATGCCCGTCGCACTGCAGGTTTTGTTTTAAGGAACCGGGACCAACAGAGGTGCCCGCCACGGACTTACTTAAGATAGCACAAAAGCACCACCGTGGCAGACATTTTAAGCTTCCATAAGTGTGGATGGCGAGTGGAGGTGAGCGATCGTTAATCGATGTGGACGCTGTCGCCTATACGCACTTCGCCTGTCTGCAAAACGCGTGCACTGACACGCGACCACCCAGGATGCTGAGTCTCCAGGATGCGGTTCGAGTCGCCATCGGCAAAGGATCCCACGATGGTTTGGCAGGGCTTGGTGTAAACCGTTATTTCCAACACCACGTTCCGACCCAGGTGGATGCGCTTGCCCGGCACGATCGACTCCCAGTCCACGCCAGTAATCGTGACGTTCTCGCCCGTGGAGCCGGGGTAAATGGGATGCCCCTCCTGCTGTAACGCAAGAATCTTTTCGAGCGAATACAAAACGATGGCCTTATCAGGCCCACCGTGGTGAACCACATCCTGGTGCTTGTCTCCCGTCAGGCCCAGCGTCTCAACCTGCGAACTTTGCACAGCACGTTTTGGCACGCCACCTTCTGAAATGTTGATTTGAAAAACATGTCCTGTCTGGTTCATCGGGACTCCCATCAACTATCTCTCAACTAATCTCTGTTCTTAAGCAACCGGTCCAGCATTTCGCGTTCTGCTTCGGGCGACTGTACCTCACCGTCCAGCCAGGCCATGCGCAGCCGCGCGAGTAATTCGCGATAGAGCGGGCCCGGCGGCAGGCCATACGCGCGCAGGTCGTCTCCATTACTCACCGGCTGCACCTTGCGCCAGGTATGCCACTCGCTGTACATCGCCTGCCGTTTCCGGTCGTCACGATCATATAACCAGCCCAGCCAGAGTGCCAGCCCGTCGAACGCGTGCAGCAATTCCGAGCGCAGGCTGGGTTTGCCTGTGAAGAGCGGTGCGGACAGCATGCTCAGCGCACCCAGCGAGATGAGTGCGTCGCGCACCGGCGCGCAAAACGGGATGAGGGCAATCCAGCGACCGGCGCTCATCTGGCCCATGTTATAGAGCAGCGCGCCCCACTCCGCGGCATGCACCACCTCCTGCCGCGGCAAACCAAACGATGTCAGGTCCCATTGCCCGGCTGGCAGGGCTGAGCGCAATCGCTCGAGCCGTACGCCCAAGTCCACGCGCACCGGCACCGCAATACCCAGCACCTGGAAGGCGCCCCACTCCGCCAGCTTGGAGAGTGCATGCTCTGGCTTGGGCAGATCGTAGATCAGCTCCTGGTCATATTTCACCCGCTCGCCGCTCAGATCCTTCACATAAGGCACGCCCGCCGTGATCCACTCGCGCGTTTGCGGATCGACCGTGAAACTCAGTCGCGTGGCGTAGCGCGCCGCGCGCCACAGACGGGTGGGGTCGTCGATGAAGCTGCGCGCGTGCAGGGCATGGATTACCCGGCGCCCCAGATCAAGGCGGCCGCTGAACGGGTCCAGGATAATCGAGTCGCGCAATCCCAGGGCCATGGCGTTCACCGTAAAGTCGCGCCGGGACAGGTCTTGCTGGATGGTAGCTGGGGAGACGAGCGGCAGGGCAGCCGGGCGCGGGTAAGTCTCGGTGCGCGCTGTGGCAATATCGGTGTGCAATCCACTCGCAACCCAAGTGGCAGTACGAAACTTTTCATAGGTCTGCAGTTCGCCGCCGTACGAAGCCTGCAGCGCGTGGGCAAAGTCGATCGCATCCCCCTCCACCACGAAGTCCAGATCGCCAATGGGCTGCTGCATCAACCAATCACGCACGGCCCCCCCGACCAGGTATACGCTCGCATGTTGCTCCTGCGAGGTCGCCACGATGGCGTCGTAGACCAAGTGCTGTGCTGGCACCAGGGAGTCGGCGAGTGATCGGCTCATAATTGCCCGCTTATTGTAGGTGATCTGGAAGCGCCTGGCCGACTGCAGCCTATGTGGCGCATGGCACCTGCAAAGTCTCTTGCTACGGGGTGACCAGCCTGAGCGCTGCGGAAGCCAGCCCGCGCACCCTGTTGCGGTTCACGGTCGGGCACTGGGGCATCGCAGGAGGCTCCCCCCAGCAGCGGGACGTCACCTTCCACGAGGACTTCTGTGACCTGCGCCGCGGACACAGCGCTCACATCATGGCCATCCTGAACAACATCGCTGTCAGCCTGATCGCACACGCCGGGCATAGCCATGCCGCTCACGCCCGCCGCGTCTTGGCAGCCGATCCACGACAGGCCCTCACCTTGCTCACGACCGGGTGACGACGACTTTGCAGGAGCCATGGAAGGTGGCCCGGTAGCCCTTGACAGACGGACGAATTCGTTAACTTGTTAATGATGGTCTTAGCCCATCTTCCTTCGTGAGTGCAACCTGCCACGTAAATGATATCCACCTTTCATCTATTTATTGGTGTGGACAATCTGCCTAGAATCGCCATTAACGATCTGGCTGGGCTAACGAACTGAGGCAAACTCTACGCGACTCGTCCCCAAACGGCTGATAGAAGGTCTGCACATCCATGCCGGTGGCGCTCTTCAACGTTCCTGCAAAATAGTCCTCTTCATACCTGGACTTCAGCAACTCTCTCAGCTCGTCGGGCTTGCCAGGCGCTGTTAACGTAAGATGAATCTGAGGTACTGCGTTAAAAACCGGACAGGCTCGGTACGCCCTGGCTTGAGTGCCATACGCCATTGCCCCCACGTAGCAAACCTCAAATCCTTGCTTTTCATACAGTAGGCTCAGTGCATATAGCGCCGGTGCGCCAGCCTCGGGGGCAATCCGTTCAAGTTGACATATATCTGATCCGGGGAACCATAATCCGTCAGGATACGACTCCAGGCAAACCCCTGCCAGTCGCTGGCTAAGTATCTTGCGGCCTGGTCGCTGTTGATCTCTGCGAACACGGCGATGTTGCTCACCACCGTGTCACTAAGCGTCACTTCCACCCTGCGATGGTACCCGGACGGATCATGCAAGTTGGGGACTCCAGTACTAAAGGGAACAAATTCTTCCTCCACGTCGTGGAAGGGTTGCCGTGAGAACATGTCCGCGACCTGCTGGTGTCGGCTAGCATCAGGTTGAATGCTCCACCAACACGGTAACTTGCACTCACCATTGTTGGCCAACAGTGAAGCCGTTAGGGCAGCAGACTCATCCGCCGTTAGTGTCGGCAACGCAGTCGGCGTCTGGGTAGGCGTTGGCAGCAGAGTCTGTGTGACGGGTGATACCGGACTTGGCACCGCAGTTTAGGTACTGGGCAGTGTCGACGTTGATGGGGTCGTACCAGCGCGCACCGTAGTAGCCCAAGCCGCTGCCGCCGGCCAGGCCGGACGCGTGATACTGCCCGGTGAACTGCCGGGTTGTCAACCCGCTGAAGCCGCCCGGCCCGCGGTCGTCGCCGAACGGGTAGTAGTAGTTCGTCGCCTGCACCATGCCTGCCTGGCTCACGATGACGCTCGTGCTGCCCAGTTGATCGCTGAGGAGACAGAAGACGCCGTTGCCGCTGGCATCGCCAGTGCGCCGCATCGCCCCGCCGTCGTAGTACTTCGTCGTCCCACCCGCCTGGTACTCGTAGATATCGGCGATGTAAATCGTGGTCAGCCCGTTGACCACGCCCTTCGCCAGGACACCAGCGGCATCGTAGGCGAAGGCGGCGCACGTGATGATCGCGGTCACGCTGCTGGCTATGTCCGGCAGGAACAGGATGAGGTCAGCCGCGCCCAGTCCGCGATGACCTCCGGCTTGTTCTGCCCGGCCAGCTTCGCCAGCACCATCAGCAGCAAGATCACCATCAGGTTGTAGCGCCGCCCCCGCACGCCGCCTATCCTTCAGGCAGCTGAAATGCGCCACCAGGCTCCCCACCTCGAACAGGAAGGGCTCGTCCCCGTACGCCGCAGCATGTTTTTCCGTGCTATCCTTCGCCCAGGCCCCAGTCGGTTCGGTGTGTGTGTGTTCACACCCAAGCCTGATCCGATGGGGGCCGGTTTGCTTTTCCTGTCAAGGGACTTTGCAGGAACCGTACTATGTGGCGGCGGCAGCGCCCTGCCAAAGTGCACACCTTTAGCTGTCTACCTGAATCAAACTTGCAGGAGGGACTATATGCAACGTATTTCTGTGATGGGTCTGGGCATTATGGGCGGGGGTATCGCACATAATCTGTTGAAAGCGGGTTATCCGCTGGCAGTCTACAACCGCACGCCGGAGAAGGCACGCGCCCTGCTCGATGCCGGTGCGACCTGGGCATCTTCGCCTGGGGAAGCAGCCAGGGGCGCGGACATCGTAATCAGTGTGGTGGGCGATGACGCCGCCTCACGTGGAGTCTGGCTTGGGGAGCGAGGAGCATTGGTGGCTATGCGGCCGGGTGCGATCGCGCTGGAATGCACCACGCTCTCCATCGGCTGGGTGCATGAACTGGAAGCGCAGGCACAGGTGCACGACGTGCGCTTCGTAGATGCGCCCATGGCTGGCAGCAAGGATGCTGCAGCGGCTGGCCAATTGACGCTGTTCGTGGGCGCCACACCGGGACTTTTCGAAGAACTGCACCCGGTACTGGCTTCGTTCGCATCGAGCGTGATCCACTTCGGCCCGACTGGCACTGGAGCGATGTACAAGCTGATAAACAACATGATCGCCGCCTCACACATCACCGCGCTGGCGGAGGGCATCGCAATGGCCGAAAAAGCCGGTCTGGACATGAGCACCGTGATCAAGACCATCACCACGGGTGCGGTTGGCAGCCCCATCGTGAAGATGAAGGTGCAGCAGGTCGTGCAGCGTGACCATTCCGACACGAATTTTGCCTTGCGTTGGATGCACAAGGACCTGACCTACGCCTTGCGCGCCGCCGACGAGCTGGGTGTGCCGTTGCCGGCGGCCGCTTTAGCCCATGAGCTACTACGTATGGCGATGCAAAAGGGTTGGGCTGATCAGGACTTCGCCGTCGTCGCCGAAGTCGTCCGGGGCGAACAGGAATTGATTAAGTGAAGGCTCAGGTCGGTTCGGCTGGTAAAAGGGATCACCGGCAACGGCCGGACCAGGGTCATGTCGCGTGCGGCCGGGCGGTAGTACATCCATACCACCGCCGGAATGCGTGACGGCTGCGCCACGACGTTCGTCCTGATCGACCTCTATGTATAATGCCTGGGTTCACTCCGCGACGAGTATCAATGGCGCAGCACGTAGTTACACCCGTTGTATGCTCGCGCCTGGTTGCAGGAGGTTGACGTTTTTTGATGAATAAGTCTCTGCGCGTCTTGATCGCTGACGACGAATCCATAATTCGCATGGGTTTACGCGCCATTCTTTCAGAGCTTGGGCACACCGTGTACAGCGCAGCGGACGGCGTAGAAGCCGTGACGCTCGCTTACCGCGAACAACCGGATATTGCGCTGCTCGACATCCGCATGCCCTTTCGCGACGGCCTCGATGCGGCGGCTGAGATCGTGAAGAATCGCCCAATCCCGATCCTGATCCTGACGGCCTACAACGAGAGTTCGCTATTGGACCGTGCCGCATCCATCCCGGTGCAGGGCTACCTCATCAAACCAGTGAAGCGAGACGACCTGGTGGCACAGATGCGCATCGCCGTGGCCACATTTAACGACCGCCGCCACCTGACCGAGAAGGTGGACGAACTGCAGGAAAAGCTCACTTCACGCAAACTGATCGACCGCGCCAAGGGCTTCTTGATGCAGGCAGGTATGAGTGAAGAAGAGGCGTATCACGAGATCCAGATGCGCGCCCGTTCGCGCCGCACCACCATGAGCAATATCGCTCAGGAAGTCATCGACCGGCAGAAGAAGACGGAAGAAGGGTGACATTCTGCGCGCTTCTTACTCCCCCAGCACATCCATGACGCGCCGCATATCATCCGGCAGTGGCGCATGGAGATTTACCTCCTCGCCCGACGCAGGCAGTTCGAAGGATAGTTCGCTTGCATGCAGCAGGTGACGCGGAGCCAGCCCCCGGCTCAGCGTGTCGCGGCGCGAGGCACCATACAGCGCGTCGCCTACGATGGGGAACCCAATGGATGCAAAGTGTACACGCAGTTGGTGCGTGCGGCCTGTCGCAGGCCACGCTCGCACGAACGAGTAAACGCTGCCCGGCTTGAGCTCGATGGCCTCGTCGCCCCGTCCTATCCCAGGTTCTGTAATGAACCTGGACTCCTTCACCTTGTACACCTCGCCCACGGTGTAGCGCGTCACGGACTGACGCCCTCCGATAACGATTGCCATGCGCTGGCGGTGTGCTGGATCACGCGCGATGGGCTTATCAATCACGCCGCGCGGAGGCTGCACATCTCCCACGCACAGGGCCAGATATAGCTTCTTCACCACACGCCGTTTGAACTGCACCTGCAAGTTGGAGTAGGCAGCGGCATTCTTCGCAAGAAGCACGATGCCGCTGGTCTCCTTATCCAGGCGATGCACGATGCCGGGGCGTAGCGGATCGCCCACGCCAGCGATGTCCGGTGCACGGGCCAGGAGGGCATTCGCCAGCGTCCCGCTCAGGTTGCCGGCTCCTGGGTGCACCACCATTCCGGCTGGCTTGTTGACCGCAAGCACGTCTTCATTTTCAAAGATGATGTCCAGTGCAATTGGTTCCGCCAGCACGACAGCCGGTTGTGGCTCTGGAACGTTAACCACCAGCACATCGCCAGGCCTGACTGCATAACTGGCCTGGCGCGTCTGGCCGTTAACGGTCACCTGTTCCTGCTCAATCAGCCTTTGAGCAGCGCTGCGACTCACGTCGCCCAGGAGCGCCGCCAGCACTTTGTCAAGTCGTGCGGCTGTAATAGCGGTGAGGGTTCGAATCGGCATGCCAACCTGCTACCATAACGAAGAGCACTGCCACGGGCATAAACTCCATTGAGTCAGGTCTGATGTGCTAGCTCAAGCGCTTTGCCAAGCTGGCAGATATCGTCAAATACATAATCAGCCTTGATCGCGCTGGCTTGTGCGACTTCCTTGCTCGTGACGCCGCTGAGGACCAGCACTGTGGTCAAACCGGCACGCTGTCCACCCACGATATCCGTGTCCAGCCGGTCACCCAACGCAACAGTGTCGGCAGGGGTGCCTTCCATGCGCAACATGGCCTGCATCATCATTTCAGGTTGCGGCTTGCCGATGATCAGCGGTTCCACGTCCGTGGCGACTCGCAAAGCAGCCAAAGTGGCACCGTTACCAGGAATAATTCCACGAACGTCCGGGTAGGTCACATCGGGGTTCGTTCCAATAAAGGCTGCCCCAGATCGAATGAGCAGGCACGCCTCGACCAGTTTGGCATAAGTCAGATTACGGTCCCATCCTACCACCACATGCGTTGCGCCATCGGGATGGTCCGTGGGAATAACAGTCAAACCTTTGTAGCGCAGCTCACTAATCAGGCCAGGTTCGCCGATAACATAAATTCGCGCACCCGGTGAGTGTCGGGCCAGATAGGATGCCGTGGCCTGCGATGAAGTCAGTATCTCTTCGGGTTGGACTTTGGCGTGAAATCCGGCTAATTTGTCAATATACTCAGTGCCGCTCTTGCTGGCATTGTTCGTCGCCAGCACAAAATGAAGACCGAGCCGGCGTAAAGTGTCGATGAACTCAACCAGCCCCGGCAAGGCTTGATTGCCCAGCCATAAAACACCATCCATGTCGACTATCAGATTGCGGATCGAAGCGAGGTCTATCATGCTGAGGTGTTATGCTAAGCATTGTCAATGACTTGTCAAGGGCACTAGGAGGCTGTATAATCGTGAAGTACGGTGACTGAGCTTGTTTGCGGAGGGCAGACTGACTCAGTCACTCTTGTTTTGTATACAATTACTCTTAATCTGTAATCCGTAGGTGGTAAGCAACCATGCACGAGCAGGAATTCCTCACGCCGGAAGGTCTCAAGAAACTAGAGGATGAACTGGAGTACCTCAAGAGCACTCGCCGCCTTGAAGTGGCAAAGAGATTACACGATGCCATGGAAGAGGGAGAGGTGGAGGAGAACCCAGAATATGAGGATGCCAAGAACGAGCAGGCCTTCGTGGAGGGACGCATTTTGACCATCGAAACCATCCTCGCGAACGCGGTGCTAATTGAGACCAAAGGCCCTTCCAACGAGATTCGCATGGGCAGCCGGGTAACCATCACCGATCCGATTACGGGAGATAAGGACCATTACGTGATTGTCGGTTCCGCCGAGGCAGATCCCACCTCGGGGAAGATCAGCAATGAATCGCCACTGGGGAAAGCCCTGCTGGGTCATAAGATGCATGACGAGGTTATGGTGCAGACGCCTGATGGACCGATCAAGTATAAGGTCACTCATATTACCAACAAGTAGCTCATCCCATCCACCAATGAATCCTCAAGCCCGGTTCAAGTTGGACCGGGCTTTTTACTCTCCTTTGCCGTGGCCAGGGTTTACCTTGTAGGACCGCCGGGTGCTGGCAAAACGACCCGCCTCATCGAACGACTCGTCGAGCTGGTCGGTGCCAATGTCCGACCCGACCGCATACTGGTGCTCGTCACGCAACAGGCACAGGCAGAAGCCTGTCAGGTCGCGTTGACGCAAGTGAAGGGATCGTTTCGCGCTCGCGGTGACCCCGCCATCACCACCTTCTACGGTCTGGCCCAGCGCCATGTCAGCCTGTTTTTCCCGCTCATCGCCCAGCGTGCGGGATTCACCCCTCCACAGCGCGAGCCGGTGATGTTGAATGTCGAGACAGCTCAGTATTTCCTGGACCGTCTCATCGAGCCACACCTGGCCGGCTTCGATGACCTGAAACTGTCGCGCCCGCGCCTGCTGGGACAGGTGCTCGACTGCATGAACAAGGCTGCGGAGTGTGGTTTCGGGCTGGACGAAATTGCCACGCGCCTGAGCGACGCCTGGTCAGGTGAATCTCAGCGCCTGGTCAGTTACCAACGTGTGCAAGACGCGGCCGCAAGCTTCCGTCGCTATTGCCTGGACCACTCGCTGCTAGACTTCTCACTGCAGATCGACGTGTTTTCACGCTACTTGCTCAACGCCCCGACCTACCAGGATTACATCACCGCGCACTACCGGCACGTGCTGGCAGACAATGTCGAGGAGAATCCGCCCATCATGCACGATTTCCTGTCTCAGGTTTTGCAGACATGCGATTCGTGCCTGCTGACAGAGGATAATCCGGGAGGATTCCGCATCTTCCTGGGCGCGGATGTGGACTCGGCACGCCGTCTGCGCACGCGCTGTGATGAAGTCGTCACGTTGGGCGAATGCCATACCGCTTCGCCAGCAACGATTGCCTTGGGCCAGGCGCTCAGCGCCCAGTTCGAAGACTTCGCGACGGAGGCGGGGCAGGTGCCATCCTCAGTTTCCACTCTTGCACGCACCGCTCTGGGCGAACAACCCGGCAATACGAAGTACTGGGCGGGTATGCTGAGCGGTGTGGTTGAACATATCAATGAACTCGTGCGCGATGGTACCGCCCCACAGGACATTGCAGTGCTGGCACCCTACGTGGAAGATATTCTGGTCTTCGAGATGAGAGAAAGCCTGCGCCGTACAGGCATTCGGGTTCGCACCGTGCGTCCCTCTCGCCCGCTCTATGACCATCCCATCGTGCGTATGCTGGTGACCTTTGCACGGCTGGGACACCCTGAGTGGGAGCAACGTGTCAGTGTACCGGACCTGGCGCGGGCGCTGGCGGTGAGCGTTGAAAACCTCGATCTGGCGCGTGCGCAGTTGATCGCTGACGTGGCGCTACGCGCCTCATCGCGCCAGCTCGTCCCACTCGACAACCCATCTATCTGGCAGCGGGTGGGCATGCGTTTCTACAGTCCCTATGCATCACTACAACAGGGGTTAGCCAGGGCCGCAACAGACGATCCGTTACATACCCCCTCGTCTTCAGCCCCTGGCACTCCGTCCTCCAGGCACCTGCCACCTGACGACCCGGAGCCGAAGTCCGGAGTTCCGCTGGACCTGTTCTGGCAGCAACTCTTCACGGAGGTACTCTCGCAACCCCAGTTCCAGCTGGACCAGGAGTTGGAGGCCGTTCTGGTATGCGACAAACTCATCAAGTCGGCCCGTTCGTTCCGCGAGGTATTTGAGCGGGCCCAGCTGACCGTCGCCGATTGGCCTGGGCCGCATCCTGGAGCATCACCCGATAGCATGGGCGCCATAGGGCAGGAGTACATCAAGACGCTGAGCGCAAATATCCTGGCGGCCCAGTACGCGCCGGAGCATGAGCCTGATGTGGTTGAGGAAGATGCCGTACTGGTGGCTCCCGCCTATACCTACCTGATCAACAACTTTCGCTCGCGCTACCAGTTTTGGCTGGAGATTAACTCACTGGGGTGGTACGAGCGCGTATACCAGCCACTCACTCACCCATACGTTCTGTCCCGCCAATGGCAAACAGGTCACAAATGGACAGAAGCGGACGAGCATCGCACACGCCAGGCCATGATGTCCAGGTTGATTCGTGGGCTTACGTATCGTTGTGCCGATCGCATTTTCCTCGCCTCCAGCCAGCTCAGCATCAGCGGCCAGGAAGAATCAGGACCGCTGGCACGGGCTATTTTCAAGGTAGTCGGGAGGAGCACTCAAGATTAGGAATTGGGGAGTGGAACATGGACCTTCGGCCTGAGCAGCAACATATCGCCGGTTACACCGGCGGGTTGGCAGCAGTATCAGCGGTGCCTGGTAGCGGTAAAACACTCACCCTGGCCGCGCTGGCCGCGCGCCTGCTCATGAAGAAGCTCGTGCCTGACGAGTCTGAAATCCTGGTCGTCACGTTCACCAACTCGGCGGTGGATAACATCCACCAGCGCATCAGTAAGCAGCTTCGTGACGAGACCGGCCTGGATGCAGGCGGCTACCGCGTTCTCACCCTGCATAGCCTGGCGCATCTGATCGTACGCGAACGCCCCGACCTGGCCGGCACCACCGTCGACTTCCGCATGGACGACGAGTTGAGCGGCTACCAGACCATGTCCGAAGCCACGCGCTCCTTCACTCAACAGCATTCAGGGTGGTGGCGCAGCTTCCTGCCAGGAACCATCCCTTCACAGCAACTGGAGAGCGCTGAAGAAAAGTGGCTGGCTGCCACCCAAAATATCGGCGAAGAGGTGACCCGTCTGGCGAAGAACCTGCGCATAACTCCATCGGACTTGCGGCACCTGATCCATGACTACTTGAAAGATGGAGGAAATGAGAGCACCCTTGAGGGGGAGTCTTCGATCGCCTCATCTTCTGATCTTCCGCTCGTGGGTATGGCTCCGTTCCTGCATATCGGGGTTGAGATCTACGAACGGTACGAGCACATCCTGAACCTGGGTGGCCGGCTGGATTTCGACGACCTGATCTGGCGCGCCATCATGGCGCTGGAGAATGACGACGCCTACCGGAAGCGTCTGAGCCGGCGCTGGCCTTTTATCCTGGAGGATGAGGCTCAGGACAGCACCCCCCTACAGGAGCAAATCCTCTCGAAGCTCTCAAGCGACCATGGTAATTGGTTACGCGTGGGCGACCCGAACCAGGCCATCATGACCACCTTCACGGCTTCCGATGTGAAGGCTTTTCGCGAATTCGTTTGCTGCTCCGGCGCCACGTCCTACCATCTCTCAGTCAGTGGACGCAGCGGACCACCCATCTACGAGCTTGCTAACCGACTGGCAGATTGGGCTGTGTTGCACCACCCCGAGCCGGAAGTACGTGACCAGGCACTGAGTAACACCGTGCCTATACGTCCAACGGAACCTGGAGACACCCAGCAGAACCCAGATAGGGCCACGTCGCGTGTCTATCGACAGGGCTTTGCCACTCAGGAACATGAAGTGAAGGAAGTTGCGCGCAGCGCGGACGATTTCATCCGCCGTCACCCCACAGCCACCTGCGCGATACTCGCACCGACAAACTGGTTCGGACATCTGATCGTCCAGGAGTTAGCCAGATTGGAGCGGGACAGTCACCCGGGCGTCAGGATCTACCAGGACCAGTTACGGAATCCACAGACAGTGCGCGGAGTGGCGGATTTTCTGGCTGTGGCGATACGACTGTGTAGTGTGCCCACCAATACCAATGCATTGGCTGATCTGGATCGGCACATGCGTGAATTGAGATCTCATACTGAGCCACCTGAATCGGTGACGTCCTCCCAGCAAACGGTAAGTGACACGCACATGCGACTGCTACTGCGCAGCTCACGGCCTGAGCGGCTGTTCTTCCCCTCCCCTGCTTCGGAACCGGCTCTGCCGCCCAATCTGTCTGTCAGCGAAGAGGAACAGCAGAATCTCGACAGGTTGCGCGTCCTCGTGACCAGATGGTTGCGTGCCAGCTTCCTGCCCATCGACCAACTGGTGATCAGTATTGCCCAGGACGTTCTGAGCGATGAGAAGGATATGGCGATCGCCCACAGCCTGGCGCTCAGTCTGCGCCGATTGGTCGCCAGCGACCCACACGTGCAGCTATCTGACCTGGCAAAGGAACTGGAACAGATCGCTTCGAACCAGAGAAAGTACATGAGCAGCTCTTTGATTGAGTCAGGCTTCCAGCCGCTGCCAGGCACAATAACAGTGACCACCCTGCACAAAGCCAAGGGCCTGGAGTGGGATCGCGTTTACCTTACGTGTGTGGACCAGGTGGAATTCCCGCACGATTGTGGCGGAGCGTTCCGCGGTGAGTTGTGGTTCATGCCTGGCCACGACCCGGCGACCGAGGCGCGCATGCAGCTCGAGGAACTGGCCCGTGCGCACGGCGCACTGCCATCCGATTACGAGCTGATACACCGCGCGCGAGTGGAGTACATCGCGGAGCGTTTGCGTCTGCTGTACGTGGGTATTACGCGCGCCAGCCAGGAACTCATCATTAGCTACAGCCACAAACGCTTTGACCGCGATAATGCCCCCGCGCTGGCGCTGGATGCGATCCTCAGCGAGGCGCCGAAGAAGGAGCAAGGCACCCCCAGCGCGATGGGATAATCCCTGACATGCAGGGCGATGCATTACCCTTTACGCAGTCAGGCGGTCAGTGTCATGCCTGGTCGTCGCCTGTGTACAACACGACAGCCACCTTCCGACTCGCCCTGATGGGGGGTTGGCATGAGACCGGAGTTCCCGGATGGTGCCTGCTCAGGCCAGGCTGGCTGCCATTCGATCCAGCTTGAGGAGCGACTTCCAGGATGGATGCATCATTCAAATTCAGCCAGCACAGTTTGAACGACTATGTCGCGTGCCCGCGCCGCTTTTACCTGCATTACGTGGCTAAACTTGCCTGGCCTGTCGTCGAGCCGAATCCTATTGGCCTTCAACCGCTGGACTACCAGCGATATCTATGGCGCGGCACGGAGCTGCACCGCTGGATCGAGCGTTACTGGTTGGGTATACCCACGCCGCCCGACAGCGCGCCGGATGAGGAGATGCGTCTGTGGTGGGACCACTTCCTTCATCTGGAGTTCAACAACCTGCCCGCCCAACGTATACCGGAACTGGGCCTCGTAGCGCCGGTTGGCGACCACCTGCTCTATGCGCGCTTCGACCTGCTGGCTTGCGACGCCAGCACGCAGGCTTCGCGCGCCGTGATCGTCGATTGGAAAACGTTGCGCACCTCAAACCATCTGTCGGCACACTGGTTCGCCCGGCGTATTCAGACGCGCGTTTACCTCTACGTCCTGGCTACAGCAGGTGCACCCTACAACGGAGGCCAGCCTTTCGCCCCGGAACAGTGCAGTATGCGCTACTGGCTGGCCAACTATCCTGACCAGCCCTGGGTGGACATTCCCTATTCCACAGCCGACTATGAGCGGGATCGGACGTGGCTCCTCGGACTGCTGGAGCGGGCTTCTAGCGGTCAGACAGAGGAAGACTATGCTCGCGGCAGCGAACAGCGCCAATGCATGCGTTGCACCTACCAGACCCTATGCAACCGCAGCGGCGGGATTGCCTGCTCTACCGGACCAGATGCTTTTGAAGACGAGTACTTCGATGTTGACTCAGCGGCAGAGGCTGCATCAATCGATTATTGACCCCCGTGGCTGACCGTTTTCAGTGCCAATCTGCCTGCTGGGGTGGTGTGGAGTGCCAACCTGAGCCTTATCGCAGGATGGCGATCCGGACTGGATCCGATTCGTGGATCCGATCACTCCTCGATCTTTAACATAGCCATGAAGGCTTCCTGGGGGATCTCCACGCTGCCCAGCATTTTCATGCGCTTCTTGCCCTCTTTTTGCTTCTCAAGCAGTTTTCTTTTCCGGGTGATGTCGCCGCCGTAACATTTCGCCAGCACATCTTTTCGCAGCGCGCTCACGGTCGTCCGGGCAATGATCTTCGCACCAATGGCAGCCTGGATGGGCACCTCAAACATCTGACGCGGAATGACCTCCTTCAACTTGCGCGTCAGCTGGATGCCCTTATGCTGTGCCTCCGCACTGTGCGTGATCACCGCCATCGAGTCAAGTGGCTCGCCGTTGATCAACACGTCCATCTTCACCAGGTCCCCGGCGCGATAGCTTTCGAAGCTGTAGTCCAATGAGGCATAACCTCGCGAGACACTCTTGAGCCGGTCATAAAAATCGACGATCATCTCCGACAGCGGTAGGCGATACGTCATCACGACGCGCTCGGTGTCCAGGTATTCCATGGTGACCGACTCGCCGCGCCGCTTCGTCACCAGGTCCATGATCGGACCGATGTACTCTTTGGGGGTAAAGACCTGAATCTTCATCCACGGCTCGCGCATTTCCGTGAGACCACTCGGGTCGGGCATGTCAGAGGGCCGGTCCACCTTTACCACCTCGCCGGTGATCAGCACGGCCTCGTACTCCACGCTGGGCGCCGTGAACACCACGTCCATGTCGTACTCGCGCTCCAGGCGCTCCTGCGCAATCTCCATATGGAACATGCCCAGGAATCCGACGCGGAAACCGAAACCCAGCGCCGCGGAGGTCTCTGGCACGAAGCTGAGGGAGGCGTCGTTCAGTTGCAGCTTCTCCAGTGCGTCGCGCAGAAGCGGGTAATCTTCGGTGACGGTGGGATACACGCCCGCGAACACCATGGGTTTGGCTGGTTTGTAACCGGGCACCGGCTCACCAGGCACAAGCGCATCAGTAAGGGTGTCGCCCACCCGGCACTCGCGCACACTCTTGAAGCCTGTGGCAATGTACCCCACCTCGCCTGCTGTCAGCCCACCCGTGATGGTCAGGCGCGGGGTGAACGTGCCGATTTCGATTGGATCGAACGTCGCACCGCTAGCCACCAGCAGCAACTTTGTCTTCATGTCGGTAACGCCATTGAAGACGCGCACGTAAGCAACCACGCCCTTGTAGGCGTCGTAGTGCGAATCGAAGATCAGCGCCTGCAGAGGTGCGCCTGGATCGCCGGAGGGTGGAGGCACATCGTGCACCACACGCTCCAACACGTCCTTGATCCCGATGCCTTCTTTGGCCGAAATGCGCAGGACACTGGCCGGATCGTCGCCCAGTAAATCGGCGACCTCTTTGGCCACTTCATCGGGGCGCGCGTAGGGCAGGTCGATCTTGTTAATGACCGGAATGATGGTCAGGTTGGCGTCCAGTGCCAGGTAGAGGTTGGCCAGGGTCTGCGCCTCGATACCCTGAGAGGCATCGACGACCAGTAGCGCCCCTTCGCAGGCGTACAGCGCACGACTCACCTCATAGGAAAAGTCGACGTGCCCCGGCGTATCCACCAGGTTGATCTCATAGACCAGGCCATCGTCGGCCTGGTAGCTCATGCGGACGGCCGAGTCTTTGATGGTGACGCCCTTCTCGCGCTCGATGTCCATCGAGTCGAGCATTTGCGCGTGCATCTCGCGCAGCGAGACCGTGCCGGTGAACTCGAGCAGGCGATCGGCCAATGTGGACTTGCCGTGGTCCACGTGTGCAATGATGCAGAAGTTGCGAATCTGTTCCATTGTGGTTGCGGGGCAGTCTCATCCTTCGACCGCTTCAGGACGAGGCTGTGCCGCAGGGTCCGCCTTAGATGGGGAGTGAGCCGGAACCATCCTCCTCATCCAGTCCGCTGCCTTCGCCGAACAATCGGTCCACTTGAGATTGCTCACGCCCGGCGTCGTAACCGATGGAGAACATCGTCTTGCACATGGCCCGGATGGTCAGTTCGAACGACTGGCGTGAGTCTTCGTGTGCGAAGTTCCAGGCTGCTTCCTCAGCCTGGAGCTGCAGCCGGTTCATATGTGCCAGCACTTCAGTGGACACGACTTCTTCCATCGGCATGTTGCCGAGGATGCTCTCAACCCATTGGCGAAACTCTGATTGGGTCATCGTACTACTCCGCTGAGGAACCCTCTCCTCCAAACCTTATGCGCCCTATTGTAATGAATTGGCCAGCCTGCTTTCAACAGCATAAACCAAAATGACCATGAGCTGGAACTGCGGCCCCGGCTGTCCTAGGCAGTCCAAAACCTCTCTGGTGCGGAATCACCAGCGCCACCAGGTCGTCGCTCACACCATTTATACGTTGCATGGGATGTTTATAAGAATAGGTTCATCCAGTGGCTGGTTCGATAACCCTCCATTGTCTCAGTCAGGTAGGCCGTGCTGAGCACGGAAACTGAGAACCACCATACCTCGCTCAGGAGGCTGCGTTAAGTCGTGTGCCACCAGAGGAACCCGTAGCCGGACCACATGACACATCCATACAGCCCGTGTTGACAGTCGCATGCCATCCCTTATAATTGGTAGGCTTGTAAAATCATTCGAACTTACGAAAGATAATTAACGCAAGTAAAGAGGGTGAAATTGGTGACGCGTGTGACCATCGACGAAGATGAGTCTTTTGAGTCCGCGCTGCGGCGCTTCAATAAAATGGTACAGGGCGATCGGGTGTTGTCCGAGGTACGCCGCCGGCGTTTTTATGAGAAACCCAGCATCGTAGACAAGCGCAAGCGCGCAGCCAAGCTACGCAAGAGCCGGCGCCAGACGTCGAAACTCCTGCAGAGCGAGTCGTAAGCCAACTTTCACCCCTCGCGCGAGAGATCACGTGTGACAGGTCTCGTGTGCTCATGCGCCAGGCGGCCCTTCGCACAGTCAGTTATACAATTGGGGCGGGCAGCAATGCCCGCCTTGATTTTTCTATCGCGTGACGTGTTGAGTTTTCCCTGCACGGGCGTAGAGCACCTGCACAAGAGTGGGAACGAACGATGGACTTACCTTTGAAACAGCGGTTGCAGAACGATTTGAAGGACGCCATGCGCCAGGGAGACGAACGCAGAAAAGTGGTCGTACGGCTGCTCATCGCCGCCATACGCAATGCCGAGGTGGATGCTCGCACCGACGGCCGGGAAGGCATACTCAGCGAGAACGACCTGCTGGCGATCGTACGGCGCGAGGTGAAGCAGCACGAGGAGTCACTCGAGGAGGCGCGCAAGGCACATCGCGAAGACCTGTCGACGGAACAGTCATCCGAGCTGGAAATCCTGCGAGCCTACCTGCCTCAGCAGCTCTCGCGCGAGCAGGTAGTGGAGATGGCACGCCAGACTATTGTGGATATCAAAGCCACCTCTCCCCGGCAACAGGGGGAGGTCATGAAAGTACTCTTGCCCAGGCTGAAAGGCCAGGCTGACGGTAAGTTGGTCAGCGAAGTGGTGCGCGAGCTGCTCAGGTAAAAATGTCCGTTGACGCGAGCTTATCCAACAAGTCGGATGCCGCGACGCCGTCCGCCCGGAGGGTAACACAGCGTAAGGTGATGGCGCTGGCCATCATCGGAGTCACGGCCTTCCTCGCCCTGGTGGGCGCTCAATTAACCCGCTTTTTCATTGGTGGGAGCGCCGTCCTACAACCGGGGAGTGTCGCCCCCCAGGACATCCGCGCTCCGCGCCGCATCACCTTCATCAGCGAAGCAGAGACGAACCGGCAGCGCGACCTGGCTGCGGCCTCCGTGGCGCCCGTCTTCACAGCGCCGGATGCGCAAATCGCCCGCCAGCAATTGGGCATTGCACGCGACCTGATGAACAAGATCGCACAGATCCGCGCCAACAAATCAACGAGCGACACCCAGCGCATCGCCGCGCTCATGGCACTGCCCACACTGGGATTGAACGAAACCACAGCCAGGTTGATCCTCGCGGAGGATGACACAGGCTGGGCGCGTATTGATACGCAGGTTATTGTTTTGCTTGACGAGGTGCTGCGTATCCCCATCCACCCCGACAACATGGACAGCGTCAAGGCGCAGCTCCCCAGCCGCATCAGCCTGAACTTTAACGCCAATGAATCCACCATCATCACCACCCTGGCCGCCGCACTGCTGGTGCCCAACACGAGCTATGATGCAGCCGCTACCGACCTGGCCCGCCAGAAGGCGCGTGAGAGCGTCCCCCCGGTAGAGCGTACCTACGAGCAGAACGAGATCATCATCCGCAGCGGGCAGATTGTCAGCCAGGCGGATGTGGAGGTGCTGGACAAGCTCAATTTGCAGCGCCCCATCATGAATTGGTCCGACCTGGTGGCTGCCATTGTGCTGGCGGCCCTGGCGGTCGCCACGATTGGGGGAGCCATGCTATACGGCCCGGCTGGGGCGATGAGGCTGCGCATACGCCACACAGCCCTGAGTGCCAGCGTCTTCGTGAGCGCCGTGTTCCTGTCTCGTGCGCTGCTCACCAATCACTCGTTGCTGCCCTTCGTGGCGCCCCTGGTGGCAGTCGGCATTGTTATCGGCGGTTGGTCGGGCACGCTGCCGGGTACAGTGAGTATGGCCTTCTTAGCCGTGCTGGTCGGTCTGCCCATGGACCAACCGGCAGAGCTGATCACATTCTGGTTGGCCAGCGGCGTCATCGCGGTGCTGGCCATGCGACACTTTCAGCGCATTAGTGACTTTGTCCGTGCCGGGGCGCTGGCCTGGCTCGCGCAATTGCTGGTCCTGCTGGCCTTCCACTTGAGCGGAATCGCGCTGGATAACGCCATGCAGCTGGCCACCCTGACACTGGTCGCTACCGTAGGCAGCCTGATTGCGGCAGCGCTTGCGCCTTCCATGCTCTACCTGAGCGGGATGGCGTTGGACATCAGCACCCCCTTCCAACTGCATGAATTAAGCCGTCCCTCCCACCCGTTGATTCAGCAAATGCTGATGCAGGCACCTGGCACCTACCATCACAGCCTGATGGTGGCGAACCTGGCCGAGCAGGCGGCCGAACGCATCGGCGCGGATTCCCTCATGACTCGCGTCGGCGCCTACTACCACGACATCGGCAAGATTGTGCACCCCTACTTCTTTATCGAAAATCAGGTGGAGGGGATGAACGTGCATGACCAGCTCGATCCGCACACAAGCTCGCGCATCCTGCAAAACCATGTGAGCGATGGCATGGAGCTGGCGCGCAAGTATCGCCTGCCCATGCGCGTACGCGCCTTTATCCAGGAGCACCACGGCACCACTAAAACGGGATACCAGTATGCCCGGGCCTCGCAAGCCAGCAGCGAACCAGTGGACGACACCCCCTTCCGCTATTCCGGTCCGCGCCCTCAGAGCCGGGAAACCGCTCTGGTCATGCTGGCCGATGGCTGTGAGGCGGCGGTGCGTGCGCGGAGACCGTCCGCGCTGGAGGAAACCGACGCCGTCTTGCGCAAGGTGATTAGCGAGCGCATCGCTGACCACCAGCTTGACGACTCCGAGCTGACCTTACGCGATCTGGAGACCATTCGTCAGTCATTTCTCGACACCCTGCGCGGAGCCTACCACCCGCGCATCGAGTACCCGGAACTGGGCAAGCAACCGGCAACCAAAGCTCTGCCAGCCGAAGGCTTGCAAGAGACTTTGGTTAAGGAAGCGCCGACAGTGGTGCAGGTGAAGAATGAGGGAGCCTGAGGCTCCCGCCATCCTGATTCACGTGCGCGGGCGCGCACGGTATCGCAAGCCAGGACGCACCCGGCTGGTACGGGCGGCGGCCGCGGCTGCATTGCAGCAGGCACACCCTTCCGGCCACAGTGAATGGACCATTCGTCTGGCGGATGATGCCGAATTGCGTCGACTCAACCGGCAGTTCCGCAACATGGATCGGCCCACCGATGTGCTCTCGTTTGGGAGTGCAGGCTACCACGACGGCAAGCCGCGAGCCGTTCCCCACCCTATTCACCGCCCCGATGCCACCTCATACCTCACCTCTGGAACCGCCGGCGCGGAGTATCTGGGCGATATTGTTATCTCATGGGATCGCTGCACGGCACAAGCCGCCGCAGGCGATCACGACGTGGACGCCGAGTTGACGCTGCTGGTGATTCACGGCACCTTGCACTTGCTGGGTTACGATCACGATACACCGGCACGCAAGGCTCGCATGTGGGCCGCTCAGTCCCTCGCGCTCAAGACACTCAAAATTACCTTACGTGTGAGATAGGGCTCGACCGGTCCGGCACGCAACTCACGGCATGACGCCTTAAGCGTGGAACGTTCATGGGCAACCCATACGTTTCAGGTTTGGCGCCTTATGATTCATGAGTAAGCCCACAGACCATCTTCCTGGGTGCCACATAGCACCGTGCCATCGTCGTCGATGGCGACGGAGATGACGTTGTCCGGTGGTTTGGCGATGCGATGCCATGTCAAACCCGAATCGGCCGAGATACTGATCGCCGACGGTGCCGCCAGTAGAAGCCTGGCCCCGTCGTGCGAAACGGCCAGTGTGTTCGTTTGCCCACTGCGAAAGGCGTTGCGCTTGAACCACGTGTCGCCTCGATCACGCGAGTAATACAACCCCTTGGACTCCGTACTGACCGCCAGGATATCGTGCGTCACCGCCACCCCCGTGGGGGGAAGTGCTTCCTCCGCCTGCAGCCCCTCTCCAGCAAAAGCCAGCTCACGCCAGGCGCGCCCCCCATTGGTGCTGCGGAAGACGCCGGTGCCCGTCGCCACATAGACTGTTTCGTCGGTAGCAAAATCCGGTGACACGGCCAGTGCCAGCGTCTCCAGATCCAACAGGCCAAAGTTCCAACTGTACCAGCGCTGTCCTTCATCGGTGGTGCGCAGCACGCCATCTTCCAGCGTCGCAGCGAAGGCGATGCCATCGGACTCGAAGTCGGGTGAAAGCACAATCTGTGATACTTGCGAAGGTTGTGTCAGCGTGGAGCTGTTCCACTTTCTACCGCTGGTGGTGGAGCGCGCGATGCCGTCCACAGAACCAATCAGGATGAGCGGGTGGTGTGGGTAAACGTTCGGTGCCGCTGCAGCGGTGATCGTCGCTCCTCGCAGTGTTTCGTTGAGGATTTCACACTGGCCTTCCCAATAGTGCCATAAACCTTCGTTGGTGGCCAGCAGCCAGCCTTCCGCGCCCAGGCGCGAGATGGCAAAGACTACGGGGGGGCTTACTACTTTGTGCCATGTTTGATTCGTCATAGTGCCCTAGTTTACACAACCTGTGAACCACTCTCTGTAACGTCTTCAGAGTACGAAACGTAGCAGCGGACAACCATAGCCTATCGCCTGTTCGGACTGCATCGGTACCTCCGCGATCACACCATCGCGTGGCGACCTGATCGAGTTCTTCATCTTAATTGCCTCCACTCCAGGCAGTGGCTGACCGCGGTTGACTTAGTCACCCGCCCGTACGTTCACAGCCAACAGGGTGCTGGGCATGGGAACCGTCAGGTTCTGCTCACCATGCGCCCGCTCGACATGCGGCAGCGCCGGCTGCTGGGCGGTAGGTCAGGCGAGGGCCAGATTGCTGCGCATCTGCCTAGAGCACATCGCGATAGTTGCCCTGCCGATCGCCTGCGTGTGACGATGCTGATCTTCGGCGCCATCGCTTCACAACAGCAGGCATGGACCACCTTAGCACCGTGGCGGATGACACCAGCGTGTTCCGGGTCCACACCGGGCAGGGTGCCAGGGCAGTCCACGAACATGATGACCGGGACATTGAACGTGTCGCTTAGCGTGCAAAGCACACATACCGTGCCGTATCGTGATCGGCCCTGCCGCATGTGGGCTGCACACGAGATGGGGTTACTGTGAGGCGCGTGGATCAAATGCATCACGCATCCCGTCGCCCAGGTACATGAACGCCAGCATGACGATGATGATGACTGCGCTGGGGGCAATCACGATGTGTGGCATTGAGCGAATAAGAGCAAACCCCTGGTTGAGCATTAATCCCCAACTGGGAGTCGGTGGCACCAACCCAATACCCAGGAAGCTCAGGCCTGCTTCCGACATGATGGCGGCGGGCACGCCAAACGAGAACATGACCATCAGTTGCCCCAACACATTGGGTAGCAGGTGGCGCAGGAGGATATACATATCCGGAGTACCCATCGCATGTGCGGCCTCGATGAATCCCTGATCCTTTAGTTGCAGCACCTGGCCGCGTACAAGGCGGGCTGCTCCCACCCATGCCGTTATGGACATGGCAATCAGTAGGTTGACAAAGCCGCGCCCGAAGGCGACCATAATAATGATCAATAGCAACATGGATGGGAATGCATACAATGCGTCCACAATTCGCATCAGAATAGAATCCAGCCAGTGACCGTAGTAACCGGCCAATGCGCCGACCACAGTACCGATCAAAATCGTGAGGCCCTGGCTCAAAAATCCAACCGACATCGAAATGCGGGTGCCGAATATGAGCCGGCTGAGGATGTCGCGTCCCTCCGTGTCGGTGCCCAGCAGGTGGTGAATGGACGGAGGTTGGCGCAAGGCATCGAAGTTCGGCTTCAGGGGGTCGTAGGGGGCTATGACGTCGGCAAAGATGCCGACCAGGACGAAAAACGTGATGACACCCAGGCCAATCGCCGCGCCACGGTTCTTGAGCATGCGACGGAACGCTTTCACCCATGGATTTTCTGGCGGTTGCATCACCATCAGCGCCGCCGATTCCGATGGACGAGCCTTGCCACGAGCGGCATTTTGCATCAATCCTTCCTCCAATCCAAAACAGGCCAAACAGCCATGAATTCCCGGTATGGCATCTACGAATAGCGGATGCGCGGGTCGATCACGCCGTAAAGTACATCAACAGCCAGGTTCGCAAGGATGACCAAACCGCCAAAAATGATGGTCTGCGCCATGATCATCGGGTAGTCGCGCCCGCCGATGGCATTCACGAAGGCGTTGGCGACCCCTGGGATCGTAAAAATGCCCTCCACGAAGACCGAGCCGGTTACCATACTGGCAATGGTGGGGCCGGCGACGGTGATCACCGGGATCAGCGCGTTGCGCAGCACGTGGCGCGTGATGACCATCCGCTCTGGCAGGCCTTTGGCGCGAGCCGTCCGCACATAGTCCTGCTTGATCACCTCGAGCATGCTGGCGCGTGTGAAGCGGGCTGTCGTGGCCAGCGGGCCCAGCATGAGCACAAAAATGGGCATGATCGCCCGATCCGGGGTACCCCACCCGGTTACCGGGAGCCAATGCAAAGTAAGCGAAAACAAGAGGATCAACCCGATGGCCAGCACGAAACTGGGTATGGCCACGCCTGCCACAGCAATGAGCATGCTTAAGTAGTCGACGATCGTATTCCGGTAGACAGCCGCGATGACACCCAGGATTGTGCCCAGTGTGATGGCCAAAGTAGCAGCGGTGAGACCCAATTCTGCCGAGATAGGCCATGCGCGCGCCAGGATGTTCTGCACGTGCTCGTTGCGATAGACGAGTGACAGGCCGAAGTCACCCCGAATGAAATGAGTGAACCACAGCACATACTGGACGGGGATTGGTTTATCCAGGTTGTAATGCTCTAGTAGTTGCTTGCGCATCTCCGGCGTGATCTTGGCCGCGTTCTCCGGATCGTCCAGGCCAAGGGGGTTGCCCGGTGTCAGCTTGCTGATGGCAAAGGTGAGTACGGATAGCACGAGCAGCGTGATGAACGCCTGAATGATGCGACGGGCAATGTATTGCCACATGGTTACTGACCGAAAGGAAAATGCAATGCTTCAAACAGGATACAAAACGACCTGTGCGGGCAGCCAGGTGCCATACGGTGCCTGGCTGCCCCGGTTCTGCGGATCAACTCATGCCTTGATAGCGATGTTGCGATAGGTGATGCCCATGCCGTTGATGATCGCGTCCGTCACACGAGGCTTGATGAGCAATTCAGAGATCGCGTAGTAGATTGGGATGATGATGGGGTTTTCCCAGCAGCCAATACGATCCGCCTGCTTGTACAAGTCGGCGCGCTTCTGGGGGTCCACCTCCTGCGCCGCCTGCTTCACCAGTGGTCCAAACTTGTTGTCCTTCCAGTTGTACTCAGGGTGGATGGTGGTGTTGGGGTTAAGTTTGGATGCCATGAAGTTCATGGTGTTGTGCGAGTCGGGGAAGTCCATGCCCCACATCTCGCGCCACAGGTGCGGCCGGAAGGGTGTCTGGTCGGCCCAGGCTCCGCGCGCACCGGGATCCATGAGGGCCAGCTCCATATTCAGGCCCAACACATCCTTGTACATGGCCGAAATGGCTTCAAACATGTTCTGGTAGTCGTCAGTGGTATTGGAGTTGATCCAGAACTTGGGGAAGCCCTGGCCGCCTGGGAAGCCTGCATCGGCGAGCAGTTTGCGGGCTTTGTCGGGGCTGTAAGCCATCTCGGGAATCAAATTGTCGTCATGACCCAGCATTCCGGGCGCCAGCACCTGGTAAGCGGGGACCACCGTGTTGTTCAAAACCTTGGCGATCGACTCTCTGTCGATGGCGATGGCTAGTGCATTGCGGACGCGGATGTCGTCGAACGGCTTGGTGCCGGGGCGAATCTGCATGTATTGAGTAAGCAGTTTTGCAAACTTCACCATCTGCTTTGACTCGACCGGATCGGCGGTGATGCGCGGCAACTCGCCCGTAGGCACCTCGAGGACATCCAGTTCGCCCGTCTCGTAGGCAGCCACAGCGGTAGCCGTATTCTTGATCATCTTCACGACAATCTTATCCAGGCCTGGCTTCTTGTCGGAGTAGCCAAACCAGTATTGATTCGGCACGTAGGTCATGTGGTCGTCGCGCACCCACTCCACCAGCTTGAATGGACCATTGCTGAGGACGTGTTGCGGCTGCGTCCACTGGGTGTCCTTGCCAAAGTCCTTAATGGCCTGCTGTGGGACGGGCGCGTAGTTCGGATACTCGACCATCACAGGGAAGTAGGCGGCCGGGCCGTTTAGCGTGAACTGCAGGGTATAGTCATCCAGAGCTTTGACACCTACGCTGTTCGGATCGGTGTTCTTCTTGCCCACATAATCGGTGACGCCTTTGATGATATCCAGCATGTAGATGATGCCGCCACCGCAAGAGATGTCGGGCGAGGCATTGCGCTTGATGCTCCACTCAAAATCCTTGGCTGTGATGGGTTGCCCGTTGGACCATTTCAGATCTTTGCGCAGAGTGAACGTCCACACCGAGCTGTCGGAGTTGGGTTTCCACGACTCGGCGCTGTCGGGCTGCGGCTGCATCTTCTCGTCGAAGTAAGTCAGCGCGCTAAACATGAGCTGGTTGGCGAACACAGTATTCATGCCGCCAGAGCACCCGGGGTCAGTGCCACCGCCTGGGTCGCCATAAAAAGCAGGGCTGTTCAGGTAGAGCACGCGTTCCTGGACGGCCGCAGGGGCTGAGGTCGGAGCCGTGGTCGGGGCTTCGGTCGCAGCGGATGTAGCGGCCGCCGGAGCCCCGGTCGCCTGAGGAGCAGCGGGTGTTGCGGCCTGCGTGCACGCCACCAGTGCAGACGTGGTCGTCAGGGCAGTCAGGGCAAGGAACGAACGACGGGATATCGGTTTGGCGTTCATTGGGGTTCTCCTCTGATGGTGGAATGGATTGCGAAAAAGTCCTTCATGCGTTCGTATCGACAGCAGTGCTCAGATCCGTATTTGCCAGACTGGGAGTTGGTTGCGCGACGAACACAATCAGGCCAATACGAAACGACCATATCACTGGCCCACCGTGCGCAGACTTACCGGACCTGCCGTGCGCCAGACGCAACGCTCTTCATGAGACGATGACGATTCGCGCCTGCCAGCTTACCTTCGTGCACACCGATTACAAAGTCATCCACTACGTACGTGCAATAACTAATTTAGCTCTGAACGCCATTTAAGTCAAACCAGCGCATAACAGCACGTTGCCTCACACGAGCAGCACACTCGCTGCCGGTCCGCTCCTGCAGCATCGGATCTGCATTCAACCGCAACCAGCCGGAGAAGGCGATTACAATAGTAGATACACGGCTCCCTTCCGTAAGGGCCTAGTTCGTGCAGGGGGTCTGGTATGTTGGATGGTTTGTTCGTACTCATCCTGCCGCTGATCGTAATCGGCGGATCGTTTGCAGGGTTTTACCTGTTGCGCGCAATGAGCCTGACGAACGAGTACTCGCTGCCACGGCATATGAAGGAGAATCAAATGGCCTATGACGCGGAGCGGCTGCTCGATGAGATTGAGGCAGTGGTGAAACAGTCGTCCACGCCGTCGGCTGCCCGCCAGTCGCTCACCCGTCAATCGCGAGAGGTATGCGATCACATCGCCAGCGCACTCTGGAAGCTGTACCACTTGCGGCGAGTACGACAAATGGCCGAACATCACTACGCCAACGCCAACATTCGCCAGGCGGCGGCCGAGGCCAGGGAGATGGAGGACCGCCTGCTGATTGAGATCAACCGGTCGCTGGAGGTACTGTTTTACATCCCTGTCTCGCTCATGCGCGTGGATCAGGCGCATCGCGACAACGTGGCCGACCGGCTCATCACTGATCTGAGCGAAGCCAACCAGCGTCTGCGTGAGGTCGCCGCGACCTACAACGAGATGCGGCAATACTCCTACAGCGCCAGCAGTGCCCGCTAATCGCAGGGTTTGTCCCTGCCGGGCAACTGTATACGCTGCCCCTACATTGGCTCGGCAATCGTAAAGATTGCCCCCACACCGGCCATCACCATCTCGTCACCGGAAGGTGGGGCAGGGCTCATCGCTGCCAGGCAACCGTACAGGTCACCCCTGCACTGTCCGGGTAACGCTCAATTCGCACCGGCGGCTGGCGCAGCCCATTTTCATCTTCCTGACGTTACAATCTTCTCAAGGTATTCACCATGATCAACATCGGCCAACGTCAGGAACGCTACCGCCAGTTCTACGCCAGTAGCCAACCTGGCCAATTATTGATTCTCACCAGTTACGCCGATGGACCACCTGCGGAACCGGTCGACTTCCGCACGTACGACTTCAGCCAACCGGAGGAGCATCGCCGTTACTGGGACCTGCTGATACGCAACCTGTTCGCGACCATTGCGGACCGCATGGATCTGGATGACGATTGGGTGCCAGGCATTGAGGCCTATTACGGATTCGGCTCGTTCGGTGCCGTATATTGCGATGCACCACTGACTTTCACCGAGACGACAAGCTACATCGCCCCGGCCCTGCAACGCCTGGAGGACCTGGACACGCTGGACCTGACGCGCGAGCGCTACTGGTCGCGTGTCTTTATAGACGCGGCGCGCTACCTGTCGGATCGCTCGGCGGGGCGCTTTCTGGTCAGCGCCTACCCCAACCCCACCCCACTCGATGTGGCCAACCTTCTGCGCGGCAACGCCATCTTCACGGACCTGTATGAACAGGCTGAGCTGTCTCACGCCCTTCTGCGCCGTTGCCTTGAGGCCGCCCTGG
>JAJYKL010000120.1 GCA_021788625.1 Chloroflexota bacterium | reverse complement strand
GCGGCCCAATGCATGCGTGCTATTTGCCGGGCCATACCAGCACGTTCTGGGTGAAGAACGCTACGCACGACGTGTGCTGGATAAACTGGCAAAAGTTGACACGCACTGGACCTTCACAGGCTCTCTGCAGGGGCAGGAACTGGCGGCGCTGTATGCCAATTGCGATGTCACCGTTCTGCCAAGCCTCAATTCCACCGAATCATTTGGATTGGTTCAGGTAGAGTCGATGCTGTGCGGAACGCCGTCCGTATGTAGTAACTTGCCTGGAGTTCGCGTACCGGTGCAGACCACAGGCATGGGCCTGGTCGCACCCATTGGCGACGCTCCAGGCCTGGCACAGGCTATTTTACAAGTGGTGGATGAGCGTAACCGCTTCGTTCGCCCTCGTAATGAAATTGGGCAAATATACAGCACCGCTAAATCAGTGAGAGAATATGAACTGCTCTATACGGAACTAACCACATGAATGATCCTGCCAACCCCAACAACGACCCTATCCCTGCACATCGTGATCGCGCCGCCCTGGGCTGGTTTAGCCTGGGTGTATTGGTTGGCGCTGTAGCCGTTATCGGCCTTTTCGTGCTCAACGGATCCACACGACCTGCCACGAGCGGTACCATCGATCTCAATGCAGTCCGAGAGGCTGCTCGCCAGGGCGCCGCCGATGCGCTGCTCTCAGCCAATACCGGCATCACCACGCCATTGAGCCTGAATGATATCCGCGATGCAGCCAGGCAAGGTGCTCAGGAAGCAATTGCAAACAGCGTCAAGCCTGATTCTGGCAATGCTCTCGCTCCGACGCCCACTGCCGCACCAATCAACATGGCGGATATTCAGATCAACCCGACCGAAACGGTTGGAAGTGCCAATGCCAAGATAACCTTGATTGAATATGCGGACTTCCAGTGCCCATTTTGTAAGCGTTTCAATGACTCGGTTTTGCCACAGATTATGAGTAATTATGTACAAACCGGGAAGATCAGATTCTCGTACAAGCACTACGCGTTTCTGGGAGAAGAGTCAGACTGGGCGGCCGAAGCAGCAGAATGTGCGGCCGACCAGGGCAAGTTCTGGCCCTACCACGACATGCTCTTCGCTCAACAGGGAGGCGAGAATAGCGGTACCTTTACCAAGGATAAACTGATTAGTGCAGCAGCCAAACTCAATCTGGACAGTACACAGTTTGCTGATTGTTTGAACCAGGATAAAACGCTGCCACGCGTGCAAGCAGATATTGACGAAGGTAATCGCATTGGTGTGCGCGGTACGCCATCATTTCTGCTGAACGGGAAATTGATTGTGGGCGCTCAGCCCTACGCGGCTTTCAAAGCTGCTCTCGACGCGGCACTGAAGTAACGGGGACGCCAGGCCCGTCGTCAGCCAGGTGGATATGTCCAACGAGCAACTGCTGATAGTCGACGACGAGCGTAATATTGTCGAGTTAATCGAGCTGTATGCCAGTCAGGCCGGGTATCGCACATCCCATGCCTATGATGGACAGACGGCTCTCGACCTCTTCCAGACACAAGACCCCGCCCTGATTGTTCTGGACCTGATGCTTCCCAAGGTGGATGGTTGGGAAGTATGCCAGCGGGTACGATCCAAGTCAGACGTGCCCATCATCATGCTGACGGCGCGCGATGACGATGTTGACAAGATCATTGGACTGGAACTGGGCGCAGATGATTACCTGACAAAGCCTTTTAATCCACGTGAATTGATGGCGCGCATCCGTGCCATCTTGCGACGGGCGAAAGGTGAGATTGAGCGCCACCCGATTGGTGACGCACCATTGCACCTGGCCAACCTGATGGTGGATCGTGCGCGGCACGAAGCCTGGGTTGGCGATAAACCGGTCAGGTTACGTGCCAAGGAGTTTGACTTGCTCGTCACCTTACTCGAGAACAAGGGCCTGGTATTAACACGCGAAAAGCTGCTGGAGACTGTCTGGGGATTTGATTTTGCAGGTGAGACCCGTACAGTCGATGTGCATGTCGCACAGCTGCGGAAACACATCGCTGATAGCGGTGTGGAACTGGAGACGGTGTTTGGGGTTGGTTATAAGTTACGAGGCTGAGCATGGGCTTGCGTCTGCGGCTGTTCCTCTCCCACACGGTCGTCATCCTCATTGGTCTACTCGTACTCAGTGGCGCTCTGGTCGTGCTGCTGGTGGACTACCAGCAGCGCCTGATGCTCCGTGAGTTAAGCTTCGTCGCCACCACGTTGGCACGCGCTGTGCGAGCCGCCGATCTCAGCAGTAACACCAGCCAGGCAATGACGCGTCTGGCACGTGTGGGCAGGGCACAAAGGTTCCAGATTCTACTGCTCAACAATGCTGGCATCGTCCTGGCTGACGATGGTTTTAACGCTCAGAATACACTTGTTGGGCGGAAGTTGGATCTGGCACGTAAACTGACTGGCAGCGGTACCCTCACGGCTACCGGTGCACCCTATGCACCGGCGGGTGGCAGCTTTCGTGATGCCCATAACAGGTTATGGATATTTGCTGCTGTATCTTTCCGTCTGAACGCTTCGACCCTCGACTGGATGGCCATCGCCCGTCCTGCCGCAGGGGGTCCACTGATCAGTCTGCTGGGCGAAAGCCTGACGCTGCCATTTATGGAAGCCGGCCTGGTCGCCGCAGCGTGTGCCGCGCTTCTGGCACTGATCGTGGCGCGTTCGATTGCCAAACCGGTCCAAAAAGTGGCTGCAGGCGCCAATGCGGTGGCACAAGGGAAGTACGACCAGCGCGTGGCTGTATCGGGTCCTCCAGAAATCAGGCAACTGGCACAGGATTTCAATGTGATGGCGACGCGTGTGCAAACCGCTCAAACCATGGAGCGCGATTTCGTCGCCAATGTTTCGCATGAATTGAAAACACCGCTCACCTCCATTCAAGGCTTCGCGCAGGCCATCCGCGACGGCACCGTTAATGACCCCGCCGGGACGCAAAACGCGGCACACATCATTTACGATGAGGCCGAGCGCCTGACGCGATTGGTCACGTCGCTTCTTGAATCGGCGAGGCTTGAGACAGGCGAAGTGAAGATGGTCATGACCACCGTTTCGGTGAACCAGATCGCACAGGGATGTGTCGAGAAACTCTCGCCGCGCGCTTCGGCGCTGGGTGTGAAGCTTGAGATCAAACCGGGTGACCTGCCACTCATTCAAGCCGATGGCGACCGCATGGTGGAGGTGTTAACGAACCTGGTTGACAATGCGATCAAGCATACTCCTGAAGGAGGACGGGTGACCTTTGAGAGCCGGGCTACCACGATGAACAAGCAGCACCCGGCAGGCGTGGAGTTTAACGTCAGTGACACGGGGTCCGGCATTCCGCCTGAAGATCTGCCGCGTGTGTTCGAGCGCTTCTATCAGGTTGACAAAGCGCGCGTGCAGGATAGTGGAAACTCATCGACCAGTACCGGTCTAGGCCTTGCAATATGCAAGCAAATTGTTGAGGCTCATCACGGCACAATCAATGCACAGAGTGTGCTGGGCATCGGCACACGCATAGCCATCTGGCTACCTCTACAACAACCCCTCCCATAGGGCCCGAAACCCTATTCTCATATGCCTTCTTAAGTGGTCGGGCGTCCCATCGCTTGCGTTTCTTTAGGGTTTCGTGTCCTCTGTCGAAACCACTCGATCGTGTCGCGTAGGGTGATGGATAAATCCGTTGGGGCAAGGCCTAATTCGGTTTGTGCTTTTTGGCTGGATACAGGCTGCCAGGTCTGGAACGTGCGGAAATTCTCGGGCAGCCGCACTAACGGCAGATGGTCAGCGATCTTCACAAACCATGCCAGCATTGTGCGGGATATCTTCAGTTGGGGTGGAGGCACGCTGGCCAGGGAGCACACTTCTTCCAGCAAGCGCTGAACCGAGAGATTGGTTCCTCCCAGAATGTATCGTTCGGCGCGCTGGCCTCGTTCGACAGCAGCGACATGGGCTTTGGCAACATCACGCACATCGACGGCATTGATGGTCGCGTCGAAATAGGCCCGGATGCGACCACGGGCTGCTTCGCGTATCACCACACCCGTGGTGGGTTTGATATCACCCGGACCGAAAACGGCGGTGGGCAGCAGGATGATCGTGTCGGGGTTGCGTGATTCACGCAATGCCAAACGTTCCATGGCAAACTTCGCTTCGAAATAGGCGCTATGCACCATGCCCGAACGATAGACGTCGCGCTCATCTGCGATACGTCCTGCAGGCGGCAGTCCAATTGTGGTCACGCTACTGGTATAGAGCAGACGCGAGACATGCGCTGTGCGGGCAGCTTGCAGTACGTTGTCCATTTCTGAGCGCGCCAGCGCAACCTCGCGCTCGATGTGATGAAAATCCTGTGGGTAGGCCGCCGCAGCATGGAACACGACGTCGCATCCTGCCATGGCGCGGCGCAATGAATCCACATCTGCCAGGTTTGCTGTAACCCATTCGACTGGCACATCGGAAATGGCACCGCTGTTATTGACAGTTCGACGAACCGCGCGCACCGTCCACCCTGCATCCATGGATGCTCGTGCGATATGACCGCCAATAAAACCTGTGGCCCCTAACACACAAACTTTCATGATTGGCGAATAAGGAATGATGGAACGGGATATAGAGTCATAGGGTTCGCCTGCTACTGGATCATCCGGGCAAAAATCGTCAATACCACCAGACCCAGCGCGAAAATGCCCACTGCAAAGCTCTGCTTCCCAAGCGAATTGGAGTCCATTAAGTCATCGTTCGACAGCTCAGGTCTGGGTTGGCTCGTCACCGGTGAGAGAGTATTTGGCCTTGAATCCACCAGAGTATAGTCTGGGCACAGGAACCAGCCTAATATGGCTCCACCAACCAAACCACCTACATGCCCCCAGTTGTCTATCGCACTGCCCGGGCTCAAACCGATGATGACGTTAATCAGTAGGATGACACCCAGATTAATGAGCTGCTGCCGGCCGATATCGCCAAGCAGCTTGCGTTGCTTGTAGAAGAATATCCCCAGCGCGGCAAAGAGCCCAAACAGCGACGTGGACGCGCCAGCCGAGAGTCCCTGGGTGATCATGAAACTGAACACAGCGCCGCAAATACCGCTGAGCAGGTAGAGCACGACGAAACGTCGATGACCGAACAAGGCTTCCACTTCACGTCCCAGGATGTACAGCGAGTATCCGTTCACGGCAATGTGCAGAATATTGACATGCAGAAAGTTCGCCGTAAAGAGGCGCCAATATTGACCTTGCGCGACGTAGGGCGCATAGTTGGCACCCATTTGGACCAGAGCGTTTGCGCTAATGCTGCCATCAACGCTACGGCTGAGAATCCACTCGGTAATGTAGATCAGCACAATGGCGCCCAGAAAAATGTAGGTCCACAGCGGTTGAGCGATAGGTAAATGTACCCGGCGTCCCGCTCGTTGTGGCGGTTCATGAATGGGAGGTGGGTTTGGGGAAAAATGGTTCATTTAACGGCAAGGGGGATCACGATGCGCCCGGTTATGCTCTGCACGAATTATGCTTATTAACTGGTCCACTGCGACATCAATCTGATTCGCTGGATTTACGACTACATAATCAAATTCACAGAGACGCTTCATTTCTTCTCGTGCGGTAGTGATGCGACGCTGTAAACCCTCCGGTGTCTCAGTTTTTCTTTCTGTCAGACGCCGTATCAATTCATCCTCCGACTCAGGGATCAGGAATACGGTAACGGCATCCGGCATCACCTTGCGTACTTTTGCGGCTCCTTGCACATCGATGCGCATAACCACATCTTTTCCGCTACCCCAGGCGCGTTGCACCTGTTCTTTGGGGATGCCTTTGAAGTCACCATATACATTGCTGTATTCAAGAAACCCATCAGCCATGACCAGCTCATTGAAGTGCTCACGAGTTACAAAAAAGTAATCAACTCCGTCCACTTCATTCTCGCGGCGCAATCGCGTGGTCATGGTTACAACAAAGGCGAAGTCGAAACCCCGCTCTTTTAGCCGCTGCAGGAGCGTGTCTTTTCCCACTCCCGAAGGTCCCGATACCACTACCAGCAGCGGCGTCCACTTGTGCTGATATAAATCAGGCGTCGAGTCGGCAACGTTGACTGTATCTATTTGACTTGGCATCGCGTGGTAAAGGATTCTACCGCAGGTCATCCGGTAAAATAACCACATGCCGATCTATGAATATCGTTGTGCAAACTGTCATCGAAGAGTATCCATTTTCTGGCGCACCATTAGCGCTGTAGACGAAAGCAAGGCTCGCTGTACCTATTGTGGTAGTTCGCAACTGAATCGACTCGCATCGCGCGTTCGGGTAATCCGGGGGGGTGGTGGCGGAAGCACTGAAACCAGTACGAGTGATGGCGGTGATGTGGACGACCACATGATGAACGAGTTAGGCGGTCTGGATGAGAATGACCCGCGCAGCCTGGGTCGTTTCATGCGCAAAATGGCATCGGAAAGCGGTGAGGAACTCGGCCCGGAATTCAATGAGGTTGTGGGGCGCCTGGAGAAAGGTGAAGACCCGGAAAAGATCGAACAGAGCATGGGCGATGTACTGGGCGGTGCAGGCGACGACATGGGCGGAATGGACGACGATATGTACACTCCTCCACCAGTTCCGCAAGAGGGTGCAGAGGCAGCCGGGGCTGATGCTGACAGTTCCGGAAGTAAAGAAGGCGCCGATAAGAAACCCGAGCCCGCCCGTCGCGCGGTCCGGACCAGGAAAGCCGCGGCTAAAACAAAACCATCCACTAAAGCCAGCCGCCGTAGTAAAGCCAAGTCACAGTAATCAATCACCTGATTACGGCAAGCACCGTTTTTTAATGTTGCAACAGGGGTTGTGGATCAGGCATCCGGGAGACGACAGAACCGCTTCGCTTAGCGACTGAAAGGTCGGCGTTTGTAGTGCCGGTCACGTTTGGATCGACTGATGTCAGTCACGCTCTGCGAACCCATGGAGTGAGAGTTCATTCGCAACCTGGGCTGCCACGCGTGCGTTATTCAATAGTAGCGATATGTTCGCGCGGACACTGGCACCCTGGGTCAGGCGGGCAATCTGACTCAACAGGAAAGGAGTAGTGGCCGCGCCATGAATTCCCTGTGCAGCAGCCAACTGATGAGCTTCGGTGATGGCCTGGTCGACCATCTGCTGCGGCAATTCATCCTCACGAGGCACTGGTACGCACAGCAGTTCACCTCCAGGCAACCCCAGTGCACGGTGCGCCTGTACAATCTTCGCAACGTCAGCCGGACTTTCCGCACAAATATCCGCTGGAATGCCGCTGGAACGCGTATAGAAGGCCGGGATCATATCGGTCTGATAGCCAATAATGGGTACGCCAAGCGTCTCCAAATGCTCAAAAGTAAGCGATAAATCCAGCAGCGCCTTGGGGCCGGAGCACACCACCGTGACGGCTGTTCTGGATAATTCGGTCAGATCGGTGCTGACGTCATACGGATGCCCGCGATGCACACCGCCAATGCCACCCGTAGCGAAGACGCCAATTCCGGAATGTTGGGCGATGAACATCGTCGCGGCAACCGTGGTCGATCCATTCAGGTGCATACCGACGACAATACCCAAATCACGAATACTGCACTTGCGCACCGCGGTGTCTTGAGCCAGGGCGATGAGTTGTGCGTCATCCAGACCAACTGTGACGCGCCCTGCCAACACGGCGATGGTCGCTGGTTGAGCCTGTTCGTCTACGATCACCAGCTCGATTCGCCGGGCTGTTTCAAGGTTGTGCGGCCAGCCCAGACCGTGTGTTATGACAGTCGACTCCAGCGCCACCATCGGACGTTGCTCACGCAGCGCCGTCTCAACGGACGCGGAAAAGGAAAACGGGTTCATTAAGGATGATTTTAATCGGAGTCAGGTGGACGTCATATAAGCGCTGGGAAGTAATGCATGCACGGAGTACCTGTAATGGTATATTGTCACGGTGATATTCATGGCACTTAGGCGCAAATCAACCTGGATCGGTGTTGCTGTCCTCTTGTTGACGGCGATCCTTAGTTTTTTCACATATACGGCAGCATACAACACGTGCGCAAGTGGAGATTTAATATCAAATTGGTTCTGCAGTGCGGGAGCAGATGCACAACAGATAAACGTCGAGATCTACAACACGCCACAGGCGGACCCTGCCCAGTCCAGAGCGGTCATATCAGATACTCAATTGAGTGACCTGAACATGCCGCATCCATGGAATGGCAAGCAACGGGTGAATGTGCTGGTCATGGGCATCGATCAGCGGGTAGGCGAGAAGGACACCGCGTTCCGCACCGATACGATGATCATCTTGACCCTGGATCCTGTCACCATGCACGCAGGAATCTTATCCATTCCGCGTGATCTGTGGGTGCCCATTCCTGGTTACGATAATGGGCGCATCAATACCGCCAATTTTCTCGGCGATGCCTACGATTATCCTGGCGGTGGACCAGCCCTGGCGCGGAAAACGGTCGAGCAAGTGCTCGGCATTCCGATTAACTTTTATGCCCGGGTAAACTTTACCGCCTTTGAGGAACTAATTGATTACATCGGAGGTATCACTGTCAATGTCCCTGAAGATATATATGACCCCGAGTATCCCACCGAGAACTACGGAACCCAGATATTCAGTATCAGCAAAGGTGTGCACCACATGGATGGCGCGACCGCTTTGAAGTTCGCGCGCACACGGCATAGCCTGGCTAACGGTGATTTTGACCGTGCCAGCAATCAACAACTGGTGTTATTGGCCATTAAGCAGAAGCTCAGTGATCCGCAAGCCTTTATCTCGGCACTCGCAAACGCACCCGCGCTGGTCCAGAAGTTGAGCTCGTCGGTGAAAACAGATATGTCTTTCGATCAGATCCAACAGTTGGCTGCTCTGGCGCAAAAAGTCGATCGCAACAACATCCAGACAGCCGTGCTGGGCGTGGGATATACGGAACCAGCCACTACGCTGACAAACCCGCCTCAGGAGGTTGAAGTGCCCATCCGGGCCAAGATCGCCGAGTTGCGTGATACCTTCTTCTCCACTCCCGCCAACTCCGCGGCAGAAAGCGTTACGCAAGACAATGCTGCTTCCATTACGCCGACCGTCGACGCCACGGCCCAGGCACAAAACTGGCTGGCAGAAAACGCCAGCATAGTCATTTTGAATGGCACACTCAACGCTGGATACGGGCAGAAAGTAGCTAACGTCCTGAAGTCATTGGGGTTTCATGTCGTGCGTGTAGGCAATACCCCCAACGACCGCTTCGACTATAACCACACCCTGATAACCAATTACGGAGATAAGCAGTTGACACTCGATGCCCTGCAACAGACATTGGGAGTACAAAAGAGCGCCACCGTTCAGCGCGTGCTCGACCCGAAAGCTGAAGCAGACATAGTTGTCATCCTGGGCTCGGACGTCAAGCTGCCTTAACCGGTCCAGCTTTGGATTGTGCCCACGCCGCTGCGCCGATCAGCCCTGCATTGTCACCCAATTGGGCCATTACAAGCTCCACTCGCTGCACAGGCACCAGAAATACATGCTCACGTACCGTGCGGCGGATCGGCGCCATCAACAATTCCCCAGCTGCCATCACGCCTCCCCCAAATACCACTCTCTGCGGATTAAGAGTATGGATGGTGTTCGACACGGCTATGCCGATGTAGGTACCAACCTCTTCCAGGATGGCACGGGCGCAAGGATCACCTTCGCGAGCCGCCTGGAAAACGGTACTGGCCGTTACGCGATTTAGATCATTTTCAGCCAATACAGCAATCGACATGGACTGCCGCTGGATGACCGCCTGCACTCCACGAGCAGCGATGGCTGGACCGCTGGCATACATTTCCAGGCAACCGCGCCCACCGCAATTACAGCGCAATCCATTCAGCTCGACGATTTGGTGTCCCAGTTCACCAGCGGCAACGCCCGACCCCAGGTGCAGACGCCCACCCACTACTACACCACCACCGATGCCAGTGCCAATGGCATAACAGGCCATGGAATCCGTTCCCTGTCCGGCTCCATTAGTCCACTCTGCCAGAGTAATGGCTCGTGCGTCGTTGATTAATCGCACGCTCAAACCTAGCCTCTGATTTAATATTTGACCCAAAGGGATTTGAGACCAGTCACCTGGGATATTGGGCAGTAGTATGACCATGCCACGTTCGACATCTACCAGTCCCGGCATTCCAATCCCCGCTGCACTGAGCGAAACACTTGTGACACCGCTTTCGGTCATCACCTTCTGTACCAGCTCGACGATGAGATCGATGATCGCTGGTGGTCCCTGGTGGATAGGTGTGTCAGCGCGTACCGATGCCAGAACCGTGCCGCTGCTGGTATCCACTACTGCAGCACGCAGGTTTGTTCCACCCAGATCAACGCCAATAGCCAGTGAAGTCATGTGTATCGGGGAGATTTCACTCAAGGATGTCGCCTGGCAAATTCATCCAATATGGCGATGGTGGCCGTCGCCCCAATACGAGTGCTTCCGGTATCGATGACTTGTAGCGCAACATCAAGCGTTCGCACGCCGCCGGCCGCCTTCACCTGTACCCGGGGGCTCACTGCTGCGCGCATCAGTATCAGGTCGGCAATGGTGGCACCACTGGATGCGTAGCCTGTGGATGTTTTTACGAAATCCGCTCCGGCCTCTTCAGCCAGCTTGCAAGACAACACCTTCTGTTCATCAGTCAGGTAGGCATTTTCCAGAATAACTTTCACCAGGGCCCGGCCTTTGGCTGCCTGCACCACAGCACGGATATCGTCTCGGACGTAGTTCACATGACCGGACCGCAATTCGCCGATATTCTGGACCATATCCAGCTCTACCGCACCGTTGGTCATCGCGTCCTGA
>JAJYKL010000119.1 GCA_021788625.1 Chloroflexota bacterium | reverse complement strand
GTCTGTCTCTTGATTTGCGTAGCCACAACTTGCACTGAAGCTACCGGCCTTTAATTGACCCAGCACATCGCCCTGGTTTAACGTATATCCAGAGACGAGGTTCGCGTTATTTAGAAGGTGCGCATATAGCAACTGGCCAATACGGATGGCGACGCTGGTGCCATCATTGCACACGTAGTCGATCGAACCTGAAGCCGCAGCCAGAAGCTGGTTTGGTGCATGGCCAGCGGATGTGTTGCCATCTGATAGAAAGTCCACCGCTTCGTAACCGGCAAAGAATCCTCCGCTGTGGATGCCCAGAATCGCGTACATCATGCTGGCGCCCGTCGCCCATGGGAAACGATAGGTTTCGGTGGATGCCAGCATGGGGTGCGCCGGAGAGAGATTCGCTCTGGCGCCTGCACTCAACACACCATCGGGCACATTGGCGAGCAGTGTGTTGAAGTCCGGTGTGCCCTGCACCGCCACCTGCCACGTGCCATCGGGTAGCTGGGTCATCAGCAGCAGGCCGATCCATACAGATTCTTCGAGGCTCCATGACTGGTTCGGTTTGACCTGGGCGAATCCAGCGACGGATACAAGGTACCAACCGTCCGGTGCGCTCACGGCTGTGACGGCCGCGTAGTGCATATTGGTGGGCAGGTAAACGGCGGCAATATTCAGGGCTTTTCGAAGGGCAACCTGTTGTGCTGAGCCAAGAGTTGCCGTACCAGGGATGAGGACAATATTAGCCTTTTGCGCCCGAACCGGAGCAGGTGCCAGCCAGGTGACCAGTACAAGGGCCATTAACACTGCGACCAGAGTACTAACGCGTTGCACCACCATGTAAGTGTCAGCCTGAATGAAGAAGCAACGACAATGTTAAAGAATCTGTGCAACGCAGTTTATCACTGTTGTGTAATTGTGTGTTTTATTGCGATTTGGTTACGGCTGGCTCGTACTTGTCTGTAGAATTATTCCGCCAGAAACACTCAATGTTGTTGCCTGTCGAATGAAGTGCTGGTCGAAACGGTTGATGTCGGTAGTTGTGACGATGGTTTGGTGCGAGTTGCCGATGTGTGTTAGTAGCGACTGGCGTCTGGTGGGATCCAGCTCTGCCAGCACCTCGTCGAGTAGCAGCACGGGTTCCTCACCAATGCGTTCCCGCATCCAGGCCACTTCGGCCAGCTTGAGCGCCAATACGGCGGTGCGTTGCTGGCCGCGCGACCCAAACTCGCCCAAGTCCACTCCGTTGGCCACGAAGCGCATATCGTCGCGGTGAGGCCCTACCAGCGTAACACCGCGCGCCATTTCCTCCCCATGTCGCGCGGCGATCGCAGCACGGTAGGCCACCTGTAAATCCGTCATGCCCACTCCCTCGGGAGGGTGTGTGTTGTCCAGACCTAATTGATAAGTCAATTCAGGGGGAGTGGCTGGATCGAAATTGGGCTGATACACGACGTGTAAATACTCACGTCCTCCAGATAGTTCCTGATGGATTGGCATAGCCAAACGTGAAAGCTGACCTACTGCCTCACGGCGACGGAGTGCCACCTCAACACCAGCCGGCACCAATTGATCGTTCCAGACCTCAAGCTCGTCGGGATCAATATGGCGTTCCTGCGCCAGGCGTAGCAAGGCGTTGCGCTGAGCAAGAGCCCGATTGAACAGATCCAGCGCGCGAACATAGGCCGCATCCACCTGTGAAAGTGCGTCATCCAGGTAGGCACGTCGCAAAACAGGCCCGCCCGACACGAGGTCCACATCACCTGGCACGAAAAGAACCACCGCCAGTTGCCCAACCAGATCGATGCCGCGCCGAGGAATACGGTCTATGCGGATCTCTTTACGCAAACGGTTCGACTCAGCCACCTGGATACCGATCTCCAAAACGTGAAGACCGTCGCGGCGTTGTATTTCGGCTTTCAGCATCGCGTAGGGGTAGGGTGCCTCCTGATCCGCCCCCCAGCGGATGAGCTGCCGGTCTGCGGTGGCATGTGGCGAGTGTGAGGTCGCTAGAAAGTAAACTGCTTCCAGTAATGACGTCTTTCCCTGAGCATTGTCCCCCTGCAAGATGGTCAGCCCACCCGGCAGGTCCAGCTCCAGGCGGGCGTACAGGCGCACGTTAGTTAATGACAGATGTCGGATATTCATCGCTGTACGCGGCAAAGGGGCAAAATACTGCAGCATGCTAGTGTGCGCCGCTGGATGAGCAACCTTAGCATCAGCGTAAAGCGTTGGGGCTGGCATTGCCCTGGCCATCGACGAGCTACGTTTAGCACGGATGTGAGACTCATTTTCATAGTGTGGCCAGTGCTGCCAGCAGTTTCTCGATCTGGTATCCAGACTGAGCCTCGGCCTGGCGTAGAGCTGTAAATACAGTCTCAACGACGGATGGCGACACCACACCGGGCTCTTGCAGTTTGGCCAACCAGGCAAGCCAAAGCAGTAAATTGTCGAAGGTTTCCTTGTTGAACCACAGCACGTCGTGATAACGGTTAACGCGCAGGTAGAACTGCACGTCGGGGTCAGTCAGAAGCGATGTAAGTACCTGGGTCGCAAATAATCCATCAGTGATGGATGGGACGCCCACGTCGCCTTGTACAGCCTTGAGGAACCAGCGTTGGTGCGTTGTAAGGACCTTTATCAGCGTAAGTGTGAACTCGGCACCGGACTCGTCCATACCCAGACCGCGCAACGCCTCGGTGATGGTCCGGCCTAAGCGCCATTCGTCGATCCATGAACGGCTGCGCTGCTCAAAACCTTCCTCACCGTTCACCATACCCAGTGCGCTTATGAAAAGCCAGATGAGCTGAGTGGCGCGTGTATACAGGTCATCAGGTAATCTAGCTGCGCCGTCCGGCAATGCTGTGCGTGGCGCAAGCATTTGCACTTCGGAAGGTTGGTTGCTCGATGAGGCTATGTTTCCATCTGTTTCACCTGCAGGACAGCCGGTTAGCCCTTCTGCAGAGGCAAATGCCCGCATCATTTTCTCGTGCAAGCTTTGGATGATCGGCTCCACGTCGACAGACCCACCCGCGTGGTCGTATACGGCCTGGTACAGGCGCTGCAATTGCTGCCGGGTCACGGCCAGCCGCTGCATTTCGGCGGGCTCGGCAGCGAGCCAGCGCAGATGGTCGGGGTTAATAATCTCGTGGAATGGTATCTGGATTGGCGCCAGCAATAGCTCGTTCATTGCCTCGTCGATGCTGGAGACGCCCCGCCCATGCAAGTAGCTGGAAAGGTTGCTGTAGCGCCCTTGCTCGTCGGGCACCTCCCGGAAATCGAGAAACACATAGCGCTCATAGGCGCTAAGCTCAATATAGAGACCCTGCTCGTGCAGCTCGCGACTGTTTCGGATATATTCCAGTCCCGTTACCTGGTCGCGGAAGAGCGTGTAGCGGTCGGCGTCGGAGCTCAGGCGCAAGCCTTGGCCTAACGTTTTTTGCACCTGCCCTTGCGTTCCACCGGCGTCCTTCACGACTTCTGCAGCGGAGGTACGGATCCACCCCCGTGTTTCAGCGAACCGGTTGTGATAGATGACGAGCGCACGCTCCACCCGTCCCGATCCTGGCGGTATGGCGCAGTTCGAAAAAGCAAACACGTTCTCATTCACCTGACCTTCGAGAGTGTTGAAGTCGTACAGCCAGAAGTCTTCCACACCGGCGAAGAGGTAGCGCTGATGCAGGAGCGGAGCGATTTCGCGTTCGTGTCGCTCCACCAGGTATGGATCGGGCTGCTCGTCCCAGTGCGCGCTGCGGAACTCCATGCCGTACTTCTCAGCGTAACCCTCCACCTGTCCATGCCCAAACATGGGCAGCCCCGGCAAGGTGGACATCAGAGCGCAGATTCCGAAGTATTTATCGCCTTTCCCGAACTGGTCCACGGCGGTGCGCTCGTCGGGGTTATTCATGAAATTAACGTAGCGCTTCAGGATCTGCGGGTCAAATTCCAAGGTGCTTTTTATGAGCTGACGGTATTTGGCATTATCCTCATCGCGCAGCATGTTCATATAGGCGCTGTTGTAGACGCGATGCATTCCTAACGTTCGTACGAAGTAACCCTCCATCAGCCAGAACGCCTCGGCCAGCAGTAGCGTATCGGGTGCTTCGCTGGCGGCACGATCGACGACTTCACGCCAGAACTCCTCCGGCATGCGGGTGTTGAATTGCTCGCGCGTCAGCCCATATTCGGCGCGCGAAGGAATCGCTCCACCGCTGCCAGGCTCCGGAAACCAAAGGCGCTGGTAGTGGCGCTTGGCCAGCGTCATCGCCGCGTCGAAGCGGATGATGGGGAACTGCCGCGCGACGTGCAGAATAGTCTGGATGATGGCTTCACGCACCTCGGGCTGCAGATAGTCCAATTGTGCCGTGTCATTCCACGGCATGCTGGTGCCGTCGTTGCCGTGATAGATGAAGCGCTCACTGCCGGTCCAGCGATCCAGGCGCCGAAACACCACAGCGGCATCGGTGCGACTGTAGTAGTGGTCCTCGATGGAGAGTCCCACCCGAGGGTCTGCCGAGAGATCTGGCCCGTTGAACGAGTAGGACGGAAAGGGGCTGTGATCGAGCTGAATGAACCAGTCAGGATGGTTGATAACCCATGGCGAGTCGATGCCCATGTGGTTGGGCACCATGTCGCTGGCCAGGCGGATGCCGCGCCGCATGGCACGCTCGCGCAGGTTATCGCAGGCAGCGTCACCACCCAGATCGTCGGCGATGTGGTAGTCGAAGAGCGAGTAGGCACTGGGGAGCGCGTCGGGGTTGCCTGTAAGCTGCTTGATACGTTGTGAAGCCGGGCTACGCTGCCACAGACCGATCAGCCACAATCCCGTGAAGCCCCGCCGTGCGAGGTTGTCCAGCTCCTCATCCGGAATCTGGTCCAGATGGGCGATGGAACGGCGGTACTGTTTTGAGAGCTGGTCCAGCCAGACATAGGCGTTCTTGGCTATCAAGACTACACGGGGCATCCAGTCACGGTCCGGGCTGTAGTGTTCGGTCTCCGCGCCTTCACCCATGGTCGCCAGCTCCTCCAGCGAGAAGGTGGGCACGAGTGCTGGCCCTGGTCCGAGGAAGGTGGCTTTGTTTTCTTCCTTGATAAAGTCCAGGCTGGTGAGCAGGCGGTAAAGATAATGACCCAGCACCGAAGTCCAGTGCGTCGCGATGAATTGCATCTGCGCTTCCAGTGAATGCGGATGTGCAAGTACCGGGGCGCGCAGCATATCGATCAGGCTCTGGTTGGCGGGGCCGAAATGCGGTTGCTCATCGAAGAAGACCCGCAACTCGCTCATTATTTGCGGGTAGTGCGTGCTTTGCTCCAGCGTTGTGTCGTCGAAGAGCTCTAAAAAGGGTGCGAAGGCGGGGTTCGTATTCGCCAGCCATAGCATCAACATCTCTTCCAGCACCACCTGCCTGTTCGGAGTGCCATCCGTCTCACCAGCCAGATAGGTGTCCACATCGGTGCCGTGGCGATATACGGCAACCGTTGGGAATTCGTTGGCGAAAGTACGCAAGGTGCGATTCACGGCTTCGCGCCCCAATCTGCCTTCCAGCCACGCGAGTGCCTGGTCGAAGACGTGGGGGTTGCGTTGCTGGCGATACCGAGCCACCACCTGATGCAGGATTTCGTCGATCAGCCCCATGGCATTGATCTGTGCCGCATGTACAGCCTGCTCGGGAAAGGTAACCAGGTCGCGCCGCAGATTCATCTTCTGGGCGAAAACACGAGCAGCGTGGAAGTTGGCAAAGACCACGTTGCCTGTCAGGCTGAACAACAAGTCGTCGAATTGATAGCGATCGCGTGTCTGGCGGGCAATATGGAACTCCATATTGGCAATGATAATGCGAACACCTGACCCGACGGGTCGCCATGAACTGGCACGAAATTCGTCCTCTGCCATGCGCTGCGGCGCCTGGGCTTTTGGCGGAGTAGCCTGACAACAACTTCGCTTCATGTGCTGTCGCCCCATTTTGGCCTGCATGCCAGCAAAGCGCAGATCGGACGCGAATGTTTACCAAGGTGGCTCACTTTCAGGTGTTATCATTCCTGCGGCAGCCACGCTCCGTCTTTGCACCCCGTCTGCCAGAGGGGATATGGCCAAATTCGGCGCGTTTACCTTTGTTTTACATTGTCATTTGCCCTACTGTCGCCTAAGCGGCGACCGTTCGCTTGGTGAAGCATGGGTACATAAGGCAGTTGCCGAGACGTACGTCCCCTTATTGAACTCCCTGTTCGATCTGTATCACTCTGGAATTCCAGCCAGACTAACGCTGGATCTGACACCCATACTATGCGAACAGCTGGCCGACAAAGAAGTCAAAGAGCACATCCTGGCCTACTTGATCGATACACAGGCACGTGCCGAAGCTGATGTCTCGCGATTCCTGGCAGCGGGTGAACTTCAGCGAGCCAGGCTTGCCGAGTGGTACCTGGATTGGTACGCAACTATCACGGAGAGCTTCGTGCATCGCTACCGGGGTGATGTGGTAGGAGCCTTCAGGCGCTTGCAGGACCTGGGTGTGATCGAGATTGTTACCAGCACCGCGACTCACGCTTACCTGCCTTCGCTGGCTTCTGACGAAAACGTATCTGCACAGCTGCATGTGGCAGCCAGAACACACACCCGGCATTTCCGGCGTATGCCCCGTGGGGTCTGGTTACCCGAAAGCGCCTATCGACCAGGGCTGGAAGCCCACCTGTCGCGCGAGACGCTCGGTTTTCGATTCATCCTGACCGACGCACGCCCGCTGATGCACGGGCGTGTGGTGGGCTGTACGGCTGGCTACTCGCTTAGCGAGAGTGGTTCATTGGGCCAGCACTATACCGTTGCATGTGACGGCACCGCACTGTGTCCCGGCTCGACTTTCCAGCCTTACTATATTGGGACTGACGGGAATAGTGCTCATAGTGGCGTGGCGATCATTGCCGGTAACGAGCGTGCTGTGGCACAGGTGTCCAGGCTTGAAGAGAGCTACATCAGAGACCCGGTCTATCGTGACTTCCACAGGCATGATGCTGAGAGCGGTCTGCAGTATTGGCGCAATGCGGATCCTGCAGATTGTTTGGGTTGCCTAGACGAGTGGGAGCCGAAACAGGCTCAGCAGCGTACCAGTGAACATGCGCGACATTTCACCCGACTCGTTACAGACCTGTTGGAAGACTATGCGAACCGTGACGGTCGATATGGTCTCTTGTGTGCAGGATTTAGTGCCGAGCTTTTCGGACATCGTTGGTTCGAAGGAGTGGACTGGCTGCGCGAGACACTGCAATTACTTTCCGAATCTGAAAAAGTGGAACTGGCTACGGCTGGCGACTTTCTGGAACGACATCCACCCGACAGAGTGTTGGCGCTGTCGGCAACGTCCTTGGGGCAAGGCGACGCGCCTACCTCAAAAGAGGATGGGCCGCTGCAAGCTCTCTGGCAGGCCGTCAACCAAGCTGAGCAGCGAATGACGGCTTTCGCACGGCGCTTCCGAGACCAGGCATCCGTGGAGAGGGAGCTGTTACTGGCACAGCTAGCCCGCGAGAACCTGCTGATGCAATCTTCGGACTGGGAGCAGCTCATCACCACCAGGCGTGCCACCGAATATGCCTTGCAACGTTTCAACACGCACCTGCAGCGCTTTAACCAGTTGGCGGATGCCCTGGAACACAACCGCTACGATGTGCACTGGCTGTCTGATCTATACCAGGACGATAAGGTCTTTCCTGATCTCGACTGGCGCTTTTGGGCATAGGTTTTTGGAGTGGGTGAAAAAGCTACTCATTTGGATTGTGAGAGGTGAATTGAGTAAAATGGCCTTATGTTGCTATACACCATTGGCCACAGCAACCACAGTATCGACGAATTCGTACGGCTGCTCCACGAAAATGGTGTGAAGGTGCTGGTGGACGTACGGTCCACGCCGCTCAGTCGCTATGTACCACAGTTTAACCGCGATAACCTGAAATCTGTGATGCCGGAGCATCACATTCATTATGTGTTCGCCGGTAAATATCTTGGCGGCAGGCCGTCTGATCCAACCTGTTACAAGAATCGTAAACTCCCCACCGACGGCGCAGATTTTTTGCACGAGGTGGACTACCCCGAGGTGATGAAACGCGACTGGTTTATCAGGGGCGTACAGCGCCTGCTGGAACTGGCTGACGAGCAGACCACGGTCATCATGTGCAGCGAAGAGGACCCTGCGCTGTGCCACCGGCATCATCTGGTTGCCAAATATGTAATCGCGAACCATCCCGAGGTGACGGTGCGGCATATCCGCGGTGACGGCACGGTGTTTAACGCCTCGTCGCTGCATAACACGGTGGGCAACAAACCTGAACCAGAGCAGCCTTCCCTTTTGTAAACCATGAGGCTATACACGATTGGCTTCACCCAAAAGCGTGCCGAGCAGTTCTTTGGCTTGTTACGCTCGAGCGGTGTAGCGCGATTGGTGGACATCAGATTGAATCCTGGCGGTCAGCTGGCAGGCTTCGCAAAAAAGGAAGACCTTCCATACTTCCTATACCATCTGGTTGATGGCTGCGAGTATCGACACCTGCCAGAGTTAGCGCCAACCAAAGAGATAATGGCAGACTACCGCGCCAGCAATGATTGGATGCGTTACGAGACACTCTTCCAGCGCTTAATGGACGAGCGCCATATCCCCGAAGAGCTGGACCGAGCTCTTTTCATGTCGGCCACCTGCTGCCTGCTGTGCAGCGAGGCCACTCCAGAGCACTGCCACCGCCGTTTGGTGGCCGAGCGTCTGGCCACGTATTGGCCGGATGTGCAGGTCACTCATCTATGAAGACGCTGCTGGTCATCACCGATCTCACACGTATGTACCATGGCCATATCTGCATTGCGGGTTACGACACGAAGCGTAACCCCGTCCGACCGGTGAACTACCCACAGGGCATTAGCGAAGCAGCGGCCGTAGAGGGGGGCAGGGCTGTCATCTACCCATTTGCAGTGGTGGAGTGCGACCTGCTTCAGCCGGCACCGGTTCCTCCCCACACCGAAGACTATCAATTCGACCCGCTCTCCCTACGCCATGTACGTCCAGCGCTTGATGAGAAGCGCCAGGACATTCTTAACTGGTCGCTCTTCCCAACGGTAGCTGAGCTGTTCGGCCAACCAGTTTTGCATGATCATGGCCAATACGTCCGGCAAGGTCAGGGTCCGCGTTCACTGGGCACTATCCGGCCGAAGGCGATTGGCAAGCTGACGTATCAGGCGAGTGAGGATGGCACCTGGGGCTACCGCATCCTGTTTCGGGATGCACAGGACTGGTATAACCTGAAGATCACCGATCTGACCTTTAACTACTACGCTACCTGGTTGCGCGGTCAAGGCCAGGAGCCGCAGCAGGTGGCCGTCGACCTGACACATAAGGTCAAACCCCGCACGACCTACCTGCGTGTGGGTTTATCACGAGGCTGGCAGAAATTCCCCGAGTGTTGTTTTCTACAGGTCAATGCCATCTACACCTTCCCGGACTACCTGCAAGGCAAGACATTCGTAGACTTCACACAGGCTGCACCATGATCCTCATCCACTCCACTCACGAAGCTGGTTTCAAATTGGGCGGTATCGGCGCGGTGCTCGACGGGCTGCTCAGCGCCCCTGGCTATCTGGCACAGGTTGATCGCACGCTCCTCGTTGGCACCATGCATACGGATGACGCACTTGAAATGGACCGTCTGTTTGGTCCGCATAACGGTTTGCAGGTGACCTTTTTCGCTACTGGCAACCTCTTCAGCCGGGACTGCACTCCGGCATTGGCGGCGCAACTGGGTGCGATAGAAGGACGCTGGGGCGCGCGATTGCTGTACGGACAACGCCCTTTCGGAGGCGCCCTGCACGAGATACTTCTGGTGGACCCGACGAATGTGCCGCGTGACAGGCTCAACGACTTCAAGTACTTCGTCTGGGAACGCTTCGGGCTGGCCAGCGACCGCTACGAGAGCGAGTACGAGTTTGACCAGTTCATGTCCGCTTCGGTCCCAGCCTTTGAAGCGCTCAAGGTCATTTTGGAAGCTGGGTTGTCGAAATTCGGTCCTGGCTCGCAGCCTGTGGTGCAATCCAAAACGCAGGGTCAAGATTCCAAAATCATTCTCTGTCATGAGTTTATGGGTCTTCCACTGTGGTACGCAGCGGAGGTGGCCCAACCGGGTACATTTAAGAGTGTGTATATTGCACACGAAGTGCCCACAGCCCGCAGGCTGGTCGAGGACAACCCCGGTCACGATACCCGTTTTTACAACGTTATGCGCACGGCGCATTCAATGGGCCTGTCCATTGACGAGGTGTTTGGCGATCAGACGATATTCTTTAAGCACGCCATGGTGAAGACAGCCGCGCAATGCGACCTCGTATTGGCGGTGGGCGACCTGGTAGTGGACGAGTTGCGTTTTGTCGATGTGCACTTCCGCGATAAGCGAATCGACCTCGTCTACAACGGTGTAAACGCCAGACACCTCACTCTGCCTGACGTTCGTGCAGCCAAGGCCGGGCTCTGCGACTACGCGCACACCCTCACTGAGCTGCGCCCAACCTTTGTGTTCTCCCATGCGACGAGGATGGTCGTGAGCAAGGCCTTATGGCGCGACCTGCGTGTCATGGAGGCGCTGGATCCCCTGCTGGCGGCGCGCAACGAGAGCGCCGTACTCTTCCTTCTGTCATCCGTGATCCCGCAAGGCCGCACACCTGCTGAGGCGCAACGGATGGCCCAGGAGTATGGCTGGCCGCGTGATCACCAGGAGGGCTGGCCTGATCTGATTGCTCATGAAGTAACACTATGGAAGGCCATCACAGCGCTCAACGCCAAAGCGCTCGCAAGCCGCGTCGTGCTGATCAATCAGTTTGGCTTTAGCCGCGACCGCTGTGGCGATAGCATGCCACCCGATCTGTCATTTGACGATCTGCGTAACGGCACCGATCTGGAGTTTGGCATGAGTGTCTATGAGCCATTCGGTATTGCACAGATCGAGCCATTGCCATCCGGAGCACTGTGCGT
>JAJYKL010000118.1 GCA_021788625.1 Chloroflexota bacterium | reverse complement strand
TGAGGGCATCTCCGGCTCGTCGCGATGCCCCATCACTTCATACAGGTTTATGGCATGAATCTTCATCGGTAATCAAGCAAAGCTCGGTGCACCAATCTCTAGTCGCGACGCAAGATCTGACGCAACTTATGCCGCAGCCAGGTCTTGTGCAGCTCACTGCGTGCCTTCTCCCAGGACGAAAGGGCCGACTGTTCCTGTGTGCGATTGGGCGATGCCGCGCCAAAGCGGTTGGCTACGTAGAGCTGTGTGATCGTCAGCGTATGGGCCACCGCCCCTGGCGCATGCCGGGACAACTCGCGTGCCTGCTCATAGGGCGTATGCTCGTGACCAATTCCCAGCCAGGTGGCCCAACGGCTGAGCATGGCGTACGTGCGTTGCACTGGTGGCAGGCTGCCGAAGCCAGCCCCCTCCGCCATGCGTAGTGCGACCACCGCTGCCAGGATAAGCAGACCAAATCCCAACACGAACGGAAGCACCTTTGCCATAACCACAGCCAGGCTCTGCAGGCTATTTAGCAAGTCCTGTAGTGGATTCTGTGGAGTGTTATCAGCGCCGTTTGGTACTACGGTAGGCGTCTTGTTCGGGTCTGGTGTGGGCTGTACTGTGACCTGCGGCGTCGGCGTAAAGGCGGGTGTAGGCGTGGCGCTGACCGGGGCGCCGCCAGTGCGCACGATGGGCGGTTGCCCGGCGGTGGGCTCAAACTCCACCCAGCCGTATTGCGGGAAGAACACCTCCACCCAGGCGTGGCTATCCTTGTTTTCCACCTTGTAGGTGACCGTGCTGTAGCTGGATGAGGAGGATGCCACCTGCCCTTCAGCATAACCGGTGACGATGCGCGATGGAACACCCAGCGAGCGAAGCATAACCACCATCGCGGTGGCGTAGTAAGTGCAGTATGCCCGGTGGGTGCGGAACAGGATGTAATAGCTGGCTTCCACTCCGGGTGGAGGAGCTTGCAGATTTTCGTCGTAGGTGATATTGGTGCGCAGCCATTGCTCGATCGTGGCTGCCTTGTCGAATGGAGTGGGCTGATTGCCAGCAATGTTGCGCGCCAGTTGCTTCACCTGTATCGGAATGTCCGACGGCAGTTGCAGGTACTTCTGCCGGACCCAGTTTGGATAAGTGACCGGCGCGCTGCGCAGGTTTTCGACGCTGGCGGTGCTGACCATTCCAACGGCCGTGTAGCGATTGCCTTGCAGTAATGGCGAGGGCAACTTCAGTTGCGTTATGTCGGCGGTGCCGTCATCAGTAGTCTGGTAGATGCCCTCCGACGGAACGTTCGCGCTCTGTGGTTGCGAGGGCGTATAGAGGCTATCGGTGCCGCGGTACATCACGAAGTACGGGCTGACCAGGATGCGATTCTGGTAGGCGGATGGAGTGAGTGACGTGTCATTCGCGCTCAGCTCGCGCTTCTGGTTGTTGGTGCTGGTCCAGGAGATGCCGTCGTAGTGGTCGTACGAAGCAGCGCGCCAGTAGTAGCGCATGGGTGGGGCTGTCACGTCCATGACCGGATCACTGGTCAGGTTACGCGGTCCGCCCAATGTGAGTGACGAACTGTAGCTGTCCACCGGCTGCGGGTTCACGTTCTGCAGGTTTGAAAACAGGCGGTTCCAACGCGCCAGCAACTCGCTATAGGGAGTGTTCAGCTGATTGAACACTCCACGCGCTGTCTCCGACGCGGCGATTTCTGGCACACGCCAGGCGAACAGCAGCGCTACGGCTGCGATGCCCAACCCGGCCACAGTGAAGCTGAAGCGAAGTCCTCTGGCATAGCGCACCCGCTCGCGCAGCCAGCTTTCTTCACGGTCAGCCAGATGTGACTCCACCAACAGGATGAGTGCGCACAGCAGGTAGACGACCAGGTAGGGGGCCATGAGCACATCACCCATGTAGTAATAGATGTTGGAGAAGAGCGTAACGCCCGCTGGCAGAATCACATGCCAGATGCGCCGGTAGCGGAAGGAGTACCACGCCGCCGTGTAGCCCAGCAGCCAGAAGAGCGTGCACATCAGCAGGATGAAGATCAGGCTTTCGCGGCTGGTTCCGTTCTCGAGAGCCTGACGTACCCAGGCGATGATCTTGTCGAACATCACGTAGACACGGTCGCGCCACGCCAGGTCCTGTTGGATGCTGGGCTGAGTGACGCCGATCACGCCCACGACAAACAGCCCATAGATGAAGCTGGTGACATGGGCCATCCAGCTTGTGAAGCTGCTAAACGCCAAAGCCGTGCCAGCCAGCAAGCCCAGCACCATGGCCCAGGCAGCCACGCTGAGACCGGGCATCCAGCCGGCCGTTGCGATGCTGCTCATTGCGGCGCCCAGCATCACGAAGAGGATGAGTAGCGTAAAAAGGTCCGTTCGCTTCATATTTCCCAACAGGTGGGCCTGATATTTACCTCATTATGTGCTGTGTGGGCAGCTACGAGTGCATCCTATCAAGACCTGGCAGACGGGGTACGACGTGGCAAGGCCAACTAGCCGGCTGATCAGGCCGGATAATCTCATACCATTGTGAGAATTAGCTGAGTATCGCTCAGATTGAGATGGGCAGACCTTCGATGCCGTGAGCTGCCTCCATGAGTGCCTCACTCAGCGTGGGATGGGCATGCACAGCGTAGGCGATCTGATCAGGCGTGAGCTCGGCCGTTTTCGCCAGTACAAATTCTGGCAGGAGCTCGGTCACATCAGGGCCAATCAAGTGCACTCCCAGAATTTCACCATAACGCTCGTCTGCGACGATCTTTACAAACCCGTCATAGGTGCCGAGGGCGATAGCTTTGCCGATGGCGCGGAAGGGGAATTTGCTCACTTTCACGTGATAACCCTTCTCGCGCGCCTGCGCCTCCGTGAGGCCCATGCTGGCAATCTGCGGATGGGTGTACGTGCAGCGTGGTATGGCGTCGTAGTCCAGCTTGGGGATGCGTCCGTTGTACTTACCCAGCTCCAGCCCGATGCTCTCAGCCACCACAATGCCCTGGGCCGAAGCGACGTGCGCCAGCGCCAATTTGCCGGTCATATCACCAATGGCGTAGATGTTGGGCACGCTGGTGCGCAGGGTGTCGTCGGTGCTGACGAACCCTCGCGCGTCCGTCTTGACCCCGACTTTGTCCAACCCAATGTTAGCAGTGTTGGGTAGAATGCCGATGGACACCAGCACCGAGTCGGCGCGCAGGGTCTGGCCATTCACGCTCAGCTCCACCCCTTCCGGAGTCACTTTGGCCTGTTCCACTTTGGCGTTCGGCATGGTCTTGATGCCGGCGCGGGTGAAAGCTCGGGCAATCTCGGTGCTGACCTCCTCGTCTTCCAGAGGGGTGATGCGTGGCAACATCTCCAGCACTGTCACGTCGGTGCCGTACGAGTGGAAGACATAGGCGAACTCCATGCCGATCGGCCCTGCACCGATCACGATCATTGACTTGGGCGCTGTTTTCACCTCCAATAACTGGCGATAGGTAAACACGCGCTGAGCGTCAGGATCCAGCCCAGGCAGTGTGCGGGGCCGGGCACCGGTACCCAAAATGATGTATTTGGCAGTGAGGGTGCGCTCGTCGCTGCGTTGTTCCACGCGGAGGGTGGTGGGCGACGTCAGCTCGCCTTCACCTCGGAACACCTGGATGTTGTTCTTTTTCATCAAGAACTCAACGCCTTTCACCAGACGCCCCGAAACATCGCGGCTGCGCTTCTGTGCGACCGCGTAATCCGTCTGCAGATTCTCAAAAGAGAAACCAAATTCCTTGCCCTGCTTGAGCAGCTCCATGATTTCGGCATTGCGCAACAGGCTCTTGGTGGGGATACAGCCCCAGTTCAAGCACACCCCGCCCAGTTGATCGCGCTCGACGATGGCTGTTTTCAACCCCAGTTGAGCTGCGCGGATGGCAGCCACGTAACCGCCCGGTCCGGCGCCCAATACAGCGACGTCGAAAGTGTTATCCGGATTACTCGCCATTTTTAATCATTTGTCCCTTTGTTGAGTTGTGAATGAACTGATTGTAAGCCAGTGCCCGGCATCGAATCTCGTTCGACCTGGCCGGGGGTCCACAGGATTGGCTCCCCGCAGGCACGACCGCCATTACAGGGCAAACCCTTCGACAAGCCTTTCGACAGGCCCTTCGACAGGCTCAGGGCAATCATGGCGAGCCTGCCGGAAAATCTCCTCATCTTCTGTCGGATAATGTGAGCAGCATGAACCAGGACCTGCGCGACAGATTGCGGCGATTGGGCGTACACCGGAGCGCCGGACCTCATGCTGCCGGCTCCACGAGCCACTCGTTGCATGACGAGCGTTTCCACGATCTCGAGGTGGAATCCGACCAAACCCCCGCACCCGTAGCGGGCCTGCCGCTTGATCTCAGCGTGCCGTTGTGGAACCTGGAGCTGCAAACGCCCGCCGGCCGCGCCTGCGTGCGGCGTACCCAGTTCCCTCTTGACCACCAGCATGGTGACTACACACTGGAGCATGCACTCAGTCACCCTCCGCACGTGTTGCAGCGTCTGGAGCGTGATGCAGTCCATCACACCAGTGGTTCCGGCGGTCCTGGCTCTGACCTTAGCACGGCTCTGTTCCTTGACACCGAGACCACCGGTCTGGCCGGCGGGACGGGCACACTGATCTTCCTTGTCGGCGTGGGCTACTTCGACGGCCAGGCATTTACCGTCGACCAGTACTTTCTGCCCGATCCCAACGAGGAGCCTGCCATGCTAAGTGCACTGCAGGAGCGGCTGGATCGTCAGGGCGTATTGATCACCTTTAACGGGCGTGGGTTTGACGTGCCGCTGCTGGAGACTCGCTTCATGCTGGCGCGAATGCCCGTCACCCTTGCGGACCACACCAACCTGGACCTGCTGATGCCCGCCCGGCGCGCGTGGCGCGTTCAACTTCCATCGTGCAGCCTCAGCTCACTGGAATTTCATGTTCTGAACGTGCGGCGGTCCCAACAGGACATTCCCGGTTTTCTCATCCCCCAGCTGTACCTGGATTACCTGCGCACGCGCAATCCGGACGCATTACAGCGTGTGATGTATCACAACCTGCATGATGTCCTCTCGATGGTGTCGTTGGTGACACGGCTGTGCCGTGCCATCAGCGAACCAGGCAGCTCCGGCGAATACCTCTCGGCAGGGCAGCATTACGAGAGCACCGGTCAATTCGATGCGGCGGTCAAAGCGTATCAGGCTGCCCTGCAGGCTGATGCGAATCCTGCCAGTCCGCTCAGTCGACGTGCGCTATCTCACCTGGCGTATTGCCTAAAGCGTCAGGAGCGGCGTGGCGATGCCATAACCTACTGGCAATTACTGGCCGATGCCGGCGACGTTCAGGGGTGGATTGAGCTGGCCATGCACTACGAGTGGCACGCAGTGGACCTCGAGCGGGCACTGGAGTGTGCGCACCACGCGCTGGCCCTGGCGCGCGATCCGGTCACGCGAGGCGACATTTCTCATCGCATTGAGCGTCTGAAGCGCAAATGCACATAAAGTCACGCAGAGTACTGTATTTGGCGGCAATTGATCAGGTTCACCCGCCGAAAAACGTGTACACTGACAACGAGAACCCAAGAAAGCGGGGCGGCGTCCTATACGCGTATCGAGGCACGAGATGAAACGTCTGATTACACGTGTCTTCTTTTTCCTAATCATGACTCTGGGCCTGACGGCGTGCCCAGTTCAATTCGGCAGGCCCACCGGCACGCCTGCTCCGAACGCGGCCCCCACACAACCCAATGGGCGCACACCTTATATCACCGTCGCGCCTGACCAGGCGAACAGTGGCGATGCGCTCACGGTGGTTGGTGCGGACTGGCCGGCTGGCGTCCAGGTCACCCTGGAGCTTCGCCCGTCAGACGCCTCCGCTGGCTCGCCCATCGACCTGGGGTCCACCCCTACCGATGCGGATGGGCGTTTCAGGTTTGTAAGTACTGTGCCGCTGACAGCCACACCGGGGCAATGGTCTGTAACCGCCCACGGGGGACAACCGGTGAGCATCGTCTCAACCTCGCTGACCATCCTGCAATCGTCCGTCCCGCCACTGGAGGTAACGGATACGACCGTCCCTTCCAGCGGCACGATCCCATCCGGCGCCTCAACCGTGGTTCTGGTTGCCACCAGCACACCCCTGCCACCCACGCTGACGGCCACTGCGATCCCTACGCTGATACCCGTCGCCGCAACGGCCACGTACGTCCCACAGGCACTCGCGACGCCAACCATGATCATCACCGACTGGCGCGGCGAATACTGGAATAACATGACACTCAGCGGCCTGCCCGTGCTGACGCGCGATGATCCAGCCGTGGATTTCAACTGGGGCGTAGGCTCGCCCGACGCGAGTGTTTACCCGGATCACTTTTCGGTGCGCTGGACACGCCAGCTCTATTTCAATGCCGGCACGTACCAGTTCACCCTGCGCATGGATGACGGCGCGCGCATGTGGGTGGATGGCGTTCTGGTGCTAGATGCCTGGTTCGACGGTGGGGCGCGCAATGTCAGTACCGACCTGACATTAGGAGCCGGAGAGCATGACCTGCGCATTGAGTATTATGAAGACACCGGCGTGGCGCTAATTCGGTTTACCTATACGCCCTTCACGCCGCCTACCGCGACCCCGGCGAACACGCCCACCTCGCTACCCACTCAGCCAGTGCCTCCCCCACCAACCAGTACGCCGACCAACATCCCGACCAGCACACCAACCCAGACACCCTCTCCGACCCCGTTCCCATTGCCAACGCAAAGGGTGCCACAACCGACGGCGACCTGGACGAATACGCCAACCAGTACCCCAACGAATACGCCGACGAGCACTCCTACCAATACACCGACGAGTACCCCAACTAATACACCGACGAGTACCCCGACTAATACGCCGACTAATACGCCGATGAGCACTCCTACCAATACGCCAACGAGTACGCCAACCAATACGCCAACGCAGACGCCTGTACCGACCAGCACACCCACAAAGACTCCGGCGGCGACCAATACACCAACCAAGACCCCCACACCAACCAACACGCCGGCAGCCACCTTCACGCCGACGACCATGCCGACGCCCATACCATTGCCCACAGAAGTGCCACCCACGCCGATCCCGTTACCCACAGAGATTCCTCCGACACTCACACCTACAAACGCGCCGACGCCCACACCTTTCCCATCCACATCTCCGACCGTGACGGCTACCATGCGTGGTATGTGGCTGGTCATCACCGGCACCCATTGGGTACGCAGCCAGCGAGTGAATGTCTACATCAGCCCAACAAAGGAGATCAGCACCATGGTATTGCTGGGCCGGCCGATCGTGAACCGTAGTGGAGTGTTTGTCCTGAAGGTGAGCTATACCGGTGTGCTCCAGTCAAAGCCATTTATTGTCGCGAGAACCTTAACCGCTTCAGCTATGGCGTACATTGACATAATGTCAACGCTGCCGCCAACACCTGCACCGTTTGCACCGACCGAAATCAGGCCGTATAGAAAGCTGTCGATCAGCCGCTGGTGGAGACCGTGGGCTTATTAGAAGACAAGAGTTTTAGTATCGTCCAGCAGACGGCCGTAGCTGCATCCATAATTACGACATCACAGGTATAACTGACGAGGTAATGTGGTGATGCGTCTTTTATGTAATTTAGCTGCTTGCGGCGTTGTGCTGGCATCAGTGGCCTGTAATGCTGCGCCGGGGTTGCCTACTGCTGGGAGTGGACAACTGCTGGCTGCTTTTCCTGACCATGTCAGGCAAGGTGATACCATCACCCTGAGTGGGCAGAACTGGCAGCCGAACAGCCCGGTGATGCTTGCTATCAACGTGCTCGGAAACCGTGATGCTACTGCTACCAATCTGGGCACTACGAAGGCTGATGCGCAGGGGCAGTTCACATTTGTGTCGGTGGTGCCGCAGGCTGCAGCACCCGGCGTCCAGACGATTGTCGCACACGGCGATCTGAACCAGATCGCTACGGCTTCTTTCACTGTATTAGGCGGTGGTGGCATAACGGAAGGAAATGCGCAGACACTGATCTCTCGCAGCACCACGTCAGAGATCACCTCGCCAACCGGTACCGCCGTCCCTCTCCCAAGCGTCCCGACGAGCACGCCAGAACGTGCCACGAACACACCTCAGCCAAATGTTTCGGCCAAGGCGGTCTGGCATGGCGACAAACTGGAACTGAGCGGTTCTGGCTGGCCGGTCAACGCGCAGATCATAGTCAGCGTGAGCCAGAATAAGGATGGCAAGGGAGCCGTCGCACTGGGAATTCTTGGCACTAATGCTCAGGGCCAGTTCGACGTAGTGGTCAAGGTACCCAAGGATGTTCACGCCAACTGGTACATTGTCCTGCACGACGCCATACATACCCTGATTACGCCAATCGTCAAAAACGCGGATTAGATTGGGAAAGAACGACTGCAGATTGGCGAATGACCACAAACAGACTCCAGGGGTTGCGCTCATTTGGGCAACCACCAGTAACCGTGAAACCCCTGGCTAGTGTATCCTCAACTTACCATCACCGGGCACCCATCATCGCTCTCGAATGGCAATCTCCAATCCGCATCCCTCCGTATACAATGCGTTCCACGACACATTAAGGAGGACTATGAGCATCAAGAAAGTTAAAGTGGGCGTGGTTGGCTGTGGCAATATCAGCAGCGTTTACCTCAGGGATTTCAAGTGGCTGGATATCCTGGATATCGCAGCCTGCGCCGACTTGATCCCCGAGCGGGCGCAGGCCAGGGCGACCGAATTCGGCGTGCCACGCGCATGCAGCGTGCAAGATCTGCTGGCCGACCCTGCCATCGAGATCGTCCTGAACCTGACCATCCCGATCGCTCACGCTGAGGTGGGTCTGGCCGCCTTGCAGGCGGGCAAGAGCGTTTATAACGAGAAGCCTCTCGCCATCTCACGCGAGGATGGCCGCAAGATGCTCGAGCTTGCCAGGGCTAAAGGGTTGCTGGTGGGATGCGCACCTGACACGTTTATGGGCGCCGGTCTGCAAACCTGCCGCAAGCTGATCGACGAAGGCGCCATCGGCACCCCCGTCGCCGCTACGGCCTTCATGATGGGTCACGGCCATGAGAGCTGGCATCCCGACCCGGAGTTTTATTACAAAACGGGCGGCGGCCCGATGTTCGACATGGGTCCCTACTACCTCACCGCGCTCGTGTCACTGATCGGCCCGGTGCGCCGCGTCACCGGCTCGACGCGCATCACCTTCCCCGAGCGCACCATTACCAGCCAGCCCAAGCGGGGCACGGTCATCAAAGTCGACGTGCCGACGCATGTGGCAGGCGTGATGGACTTTGAAAACGGCGCCATCGGTTCGATCATCACCAGCTTCGATGTGTGGAATCACCGCCTGCCCCATATTGAGATCTATGGTACGGAGGGTTCCCTGGGTGTACCGGACCCGAACGGCTTCGGCGGGCCGGTGCTGCTGCGCAAGCCGGGCGAGAAAGAGTGGGCGCCGGTGCCTCTTTCGCATCTCTATAGCGAGCAGAGCCGCGGATTGGGAGTGGCCGACATGGCGTACGCCCTGCGCACCGGCCGGCCGCAACGCGCCAGTGGTGCACTGGCCTTTCACGTGCTGGACATCATGCACGCCTTCCACGATGCGGCGCGTGAGGGCCGGCACATCGAGCTGAGTAGCGGAGTGGCTCGCCCCGCACCACTGCCCACGGGACTGGAGTACGGCAAGCTGGACGAGTGAATCAGATGTCAGACTTCTTCGAGAAGTCTGACATCTCAGGTAATTCCTATGGCAATCATCCGACCATTCCGTGGCATCCGCTACAACCCGGCGAGGATCGCAGACCTTTCGAAGGTTATTACTCAGCCGTACGACCGCATCGGTCCGCCACAGCAGGACGATTATTACGCGCAGAGCCCCTACAACTTCGTGCGCATCGACTTCGGCAAGACGGCTCCCAACCTGCCCGGTGACAACGTCTACACCCGTGCGCGTGATTTCAAGTCCGCCTGGCTGCAGGAGGGTGTACTGAAGCGTGATGCAAAGCCGTGCCTCTATGTGCTGGAGCAGACGTATACAGCGCTTGATGGTCCGTCCCGCACGCGGCGCGGGTTTACTGCCGCTTTTCAGCTCACTCCCTTTGGCGAGGGCACTGTCCTGCCGCATGAGCGCACCTTCAGCGCACCCAAGGCGGACAGGCTAAACTTGACCCGAGCCACACAAACATCCTGGGGGCACATCTTCATCCTTTATCCCGACGAGACCAACCGAATCAATGCGCTGCTACAGCCCTATCTGGACCGTACGCCGCCTCAGACGGCGCATGAACTGGTGATCGAGCCCGACGTGGAGCAGCGTTTTTGGACGCTGGACGACCCGGCCTTGCTCCAGGACATCGCCGAGGAGATGCGACCCAAGCACAACCTGATCATTGCCGATGGACACCATCGTTATGAGACCGCGCTGGCTTATCACGACGAGATGCGCCGGCTCAACCCCTCTGATTCGCCTGATGCGGCCTACAACTATGGACTGGTCACACTGGTGAGCATGAGCGACCCGGGACTGATCATCCTGCCCACGCACCGCCTGGTGCGCGCGGGCACGCGGCAGATGAGCGTGCGCTGGCTCAGCGCGCTGGCCGACTACTTCGACGTACAGCCGATGGGCTCGCGCGCCGACATGGAGGACGCGCTGCGCAAGGCCTCGCCCTACCGGCCGCGCTTTGGCTACTACGATGGCCATTACTCGTTACTCACCCTGCACGCGCTGGAAGTGATGGCACAACTGGCTCCCGACCATTCTGAGGCCTGGCGCACTCTGGATGTCGCTGTGTTGCACCGGCTGGTGCTGGATCACGCGCTGGGGCTGGGCTCGGATGGTGACCAGGCTGGCGGGCATGCAGGTGGTGTGCAGGCCCCCATCACCTACCTGCGCGACGCGAACGCCGGCTACGCGGCTGTGGACCGCAATGAGGCCAGCGCTTTCTTCATCCTCAACCCCACGCGCATGGAACAGGTGAACGCCTGCACGCGCGCCG
>JAJYKL010000021.1 GCA_021788625.1 Chloroflexota bacterium | reverse complement strand
ATTCGTATTGAGCGCCGTGGAGCGGGCCTTAGCCTGCACCGTCCCGGAGATCTTCACCAGCGACCAGGGCAGTCACTTCACCAGCGTCCCGTACACGGCGCGCCTGCGGGCGGCCGGCACACGCATTAGCATGGACGGGCGCGGCCGCGCCTGCGACAACATCTTCGTCGAGCGCCTGTGGAGGACGATCAAATATGAGGAGGTGTACCTACACGAATACGACACGCCCAGACAAGCGCGGGAGAACCTGGCGCGTTACCTGGTGATCTACAACCAGGAGCGTCTGCATCAAGCGTTGGATTACCGCTCGCCGGCACAGGTGTACTCCGGATGAAACCGGCGACGCTAGCAGCCAAGCTGATGAGAGCTGGGCCACCCAAGGTGAGCCTGCACTCATCAGTGTCACACGACACGAGGTGCTACTTTATTTCGGCCAAAATCGTGTCTGAAAAATGGGGTAAGCCACAATCTATGCTGCTAGAATTATTAACGCACAGCATCCCAATGCGATGATAAACCGTTCACAAGTAGGCATGTAACTAGCTACCTACACTCCCGCTTATCTCCTTACCCATGTCCCAGCACCGGGTGCGGTGTGTAACACTCCTCCAGTCGCTTGATTTCCTCGGCGGTAAGGGCGATGTCCAGTGCCGCAATGGCTTCGTCAAATTGATACATCTTGCTTGCGCCGATAATGGGAGCCGTCACAGCCGGCTGAGCCAGCATCCATGCCAGGGCAATCTGTGCCGGCTTCACGCCACGCTGGCCAGCCAGTTCCACCACACGGTCGACGATATCGAAGTCGGAGTCCTGATAGTAGAGGTGGTGTGCGAATTCGTCGCTGCGTGAGCGGGTCGTCTCACCCGACCGGTCGCGTGTGCGGTTGCCGGCCAGGAAGCCGCGCGCCAGCGGGCTCCATGGAATGACAGCTATGCCTTCTGCAGCGCAATAAGGGATCATCTCGCGCTCCTCTTCGCGATACACCAGGTTGTAGTGGTCCTGCATGGAGGCGAAACGTGTCCAGCCGTGCAGGTCGGCGATATATTGGGCGCGCACGAACTGCCAGGCATACATGCTGGAGGCGCCAATGTAGCGTGCCTTGCCCGCACGCACCACGTCGTGCAGCGCCTCCATCGTTTCTTCAATGGGCGTCTCACGGTCATAGCGATGAATCTGGTACAGGTCCACATAGTCGGTGCCCAGGCGCCGTAGCGAAGCATCGATCGCTTCCAGGATGTGTTTCCGCGAGAGGCCACGCTGGTTGGGTTTTAAGCCCATCGCATTGAAGACCTTGGTGGCAATCACCACTTCGTCGCGGCGGGCGAAGTCGCGCAAAGCTCGTCCGGTCACCTCTTCGCTTACGCCACCGGAGTAGACGTCCGCCGTGTCGAAAAAGTTGATGCCCGCCTCCAGCGCGCGCTGAACGAAGGGCCTGGCCTGATCTTCGTCCAATACCCAGTCGCGCCACTTCGACGTGCCATACGTCATCATGCCCAGGCATAGCCTGGATACTTTCAGCCCCGTTCTGCCCAGATTTACGTATTTCATCTCATTACCGTAGTTATGGGATTGATGAGTTTGGATTGGTCGCCGGTTTCATGGAGAAGCACAAAAAGCTCCAGCCCATCCGAGCAGCCTGTGTAATCCGGTGTCAATCCCGAATCCAGATTTCGAGTCTCCCGTTCCTTACCTCATGCGCCTTCACCCACCACGTGCACATTCTGCATCTGGTTGCGGTCTTCCTTACCGCGCACGAAGGAGGCCCCCGCCGCGATCAGCGAGAGCACAATGGACAGCAGGAATGCACTGTGCATGCCGACGACAAAGTCCTGCATCATTTGCGAACCCAGTGTGACGTTCGTGCCCACGAAGAGCTGCATCATCACGTTCTGGGGCAGGCTGCCGGCGGCCACGGCCAGGGATAGAGCAAAGCTGGTCACCATGCCCACCTGGCGCATGGTCGCCAGCGTGGCCGAGGCAATGCCCAGCCGCCGCACGGGTGCTCCATTCATCGCTGCACTGGTGTTGGGCGACCAGAACAGGCCGCCACCTATCCCCATCAACACCAGCCCGACCGCCAGTGAGAGGTATGACGTAGTGGGTGTGATCCGGGTGAACCATAACAGGGCAGCGCTCTGGATCAGTAACCCCACCGTTGCAGGGAGGCGCGCACCGATGCGATCGGCGATGTACCCGCTGATCGGAGCAACGACCGATGAGACGATGGGCAACGGGATGAGCAGCAGCGCCGCCTTCAGCGGGTCATAGCCGCGCACGCCCTGCAGATAAAAGACAATCAGGAAGTTTACGGCGAACAGTGCCAGTGCCTGGAGCATGGCGGCGATCACCGAGAAATTGTAGACACGGTTGTTAAACAGCGAGAAGTCCAGCATGGGCTGTGCCAGCCGGCGCTCCCACCAGACGAACAGCACCAGCAAGATGGCAAACACCGCGAACAGGATCAGGATGGGCGTGGAGAGCCAGCTGAGCGAGATGCCCAATGTCAGCGCCAGCAGGAGTGCTACCAGGCCAATGCTGAAGAACACCGCCCCCAGGAGGTCAAAGTGCTGGTCTTTGTTTGGGATGGATGTCTCGTGAAGCGCACGATAAGCCCATACGGCACCCAGAATGCCGATCGGAACGTTGATGAAGAAGATCCAGCGCCAGTCGGCCACGGTGAGGATGAGCCCACCCAGTACCGGACTGAGCACACCGCCTACGGCGAAGGTGATGCCGTTCAGGCCCAGCGCACGTCCGCGCTCGTTAGGCGGGAAGACTTCGGTGATGATGGCGGTGGAGTTCACCATCATCATGGCTGCTCCTGCGCCTTGCACCAGACGGGCAAGGATCAGTTGTAGAGCATCGGTTGAGAAGCCGCACAGTGCCGAGCCGATCGTGAACACCACGAACCCCAGGTTGTACATGCGCACCCGCCCTATCATATCGGCCAGGCGACCGAACGTCAGCAGCAGTGTCGCGCTCATCAGAATATAACCCATGATGACCCAGATCATGGCAACCAGGTCTGCGTGCAGTTTGATCATCATGTCTGGCAGTGCCAGGATGACGATGTTACTGTCGATAGCCGCCATCAGAGCACCGATGGTCGTAACGCTCAACGCCACCCACTTGTACTCGAATCGGCCTATGAAGCCCCGATGTTGCTGTGCTGCTGGTACGTTCGTTCGAGCTGTTCGCTCACTCTCCATAACACCTCCAAACACCTATCGCACATTACCCCCCGGCACAATACGCACGCACGGGCAGGATTCGTTTAGTTTTCGAATGGTTAGAAAGTGCAACTATAAGACCGCTTCCCTGGATGTCAAGTACAGGGCGTTTTGGATGTGCAGGCAGTCAGAATAGATATAATGTATTGACTCATGCGCCCGGCCTACGCGCTAGCCCGTATTCTCGCCTGCATCGCGGCGTTGACCGCCACGATTCTACCGGGCCCCGTCGCCAACGCCACAACCATCACTTCCGTACCCCCGTACCGGTCATACGATCCGTATCCCCTGCAGGGTCGACCACCATCCATAGAGCATGCCCGGGTGGTGCTGACTGGCGTGCCGAACGACATCATCCCCAAAAACAGTAATAAGTGGAACTGCTCGTGTGACACGGATGGCTGCTGGCCTGGTTGCTTTACCATTGCCTCGGCCACCATCCTGAAGTACTGGTCGCAGAAGGGGTACCCCAACCTGTGGAACGGTGACGAGAACGGCACCCTGATACGCTTGCGTGAGTTGTTCCCCAACATGCTTTGTTATGGTAATGGCAACAACAACGGTAAGCCTGGCGACACGGGGTATGATGCGTTCGATGTGGCCAGTGGTCTGCACCAGTTCATTCTGGAGCATGGCTACCAGTTCACCTTGCAGGCAATCCCAAACCCCACCTTCGAACAGGTGATGGCCGAGATCGACGCCGGCCGTCCCATCATTGGTGCGTTTGCCGCGTCGCCCTGGGGCAGCCACGCCGGCACAATTGTGGGTTATGACACCACTGGCAGCCGCCAGGTGATGATCGTCCGCCCGAACCTCTGGCAGAAGGTGGACACCGACCTGGAGTGGGGCCATGGCTATCAGGGTTTTGGCCTGGTGACCATCGTACCCGGCGGAACGTCGGGCGATGGTCATGTAAGCGGGCCGACTGCCCCGCAGGTGACGTACCAGGTTGTAGTGAACCTGAACGAATCTGGCTTCACCGCTCAGGGCGCCTGGCAGACTGTAGCGGGTGTAGGCAAGAATGGGCAGGCGCTCGCGCTGATGACTACTGACCCATCCAACCTGGGCCCAACGGACGATACTGGTTGGGCACGCTGGAATCCACAACTGCCCTATGACGGTGAGTGGGAGGTGCTGGCCTGGGTGCCGCTGGTGGACACCGACGACACTGCCACGCACAATGCGACATACCGTATCACGCATGCGGAGGGCATGAGCCTGATACGCCGCTCACAGCACGACGCGGCACAGGGTTGGATGTCACTCGGCGACTTCCCCTTCGTACGGGGCGACAAGGCGGTTGTACGGTTGGGTAACTTGACCGGCGATAACCCGCCGCGCCGGGTGTGGGCCGATGCAATAAAGTTTGTGTGGCGCGCACCACTGATCGTGCAGTCCGAAGATGGGGACGGCGGGATCTACCTGGTGCAGAACGGCAAACGCCAGCGCATCCCCGATATGGACACGTTCCACGCGCTACGCCTGAGCCGGAGCAACATCCGCATACTTTCCCCGCTGCAACTGGCCCAATACCCGCTTGGCGATCCGCTACCCAGCATCTTCGGCGGTTGGATTGGCCAGTACTATAACAACACAGTGCTGTCGGCTCCGGCTTCGCTGATCCGCTACGACAATAGTCTGAACTTTCAGTGGAACGGCTCAGCACCGGCAGCCAACATGAGTACGCTGGGCTTCTCGGTACGCTGGTCGCGCGTGCTGGCGTTGGGCGATGGCCATTACCCGTTCGTCATCAATGCGGTCGGCGGCGTGCGATTATACGTGGATGGCCACCTGGAAATGAATGACTGGGAGGCCAACAACGTCTATGTGCAGCACTCACGCATCATTTCCATGACCAGCGGCCTGCACCGCGTGGAGGTGGAGTACACCAACAGCATGGGGCATGCGCGCATCAGTCTGGCCGACCTGCCGCCCAATGCACCCATCGTGCCCGATGTCAGCCCGCCTGAAGGGGGCTCAGCGGTAGGAAGCTCTGTGTCGTGGACCAACTCGCCCACCATCACCTTGCGCTGGCAGGACGGTGGTGACCCCAACGGCACGGACCGGCCACACCGGTATTACGCTTCGGTGTGGCGAGCCAGCGATGGCTGGACGATCAATAGCGGTTGGATCACCGCCACCGAATGGTCACCCCCTCTGGCCGCAGATGGGCGTTATTTCTGGCGCGTCAGCGCAGGTGACGGCACTGCCGTCAGCGACTGGAGCCCACCGCACGAGATCGACGTCGATCGTACGCCACCCTGGTCTCAGATGATGTCTGCCCATTCGGGGAGTGCTGCCGCCGCGTCTATCATGCCGGCCAGCGCCATGACCCAACCAGCGCGGCTCGCGCCCGCAACGCAAATGCCCAACGCCGTTCGGATTGACGCATCGGGCCAGCCCATCTCTGATTCAGTAGTGCCCACCACGGTCGTGCCGGCGTCGGTCGCCGCGCCTGCACAGCACCTTGGTGTGTCACTGACCTGGTGGGCCACCGATACGCAGAGCGGCATTGCCTCCTTCGATGTCCAGGCGCGCGAGCTGATCCACGCACTGACGCGTTATACGCCGACAGTGGAGACGCGTCAGGCCACACGCATCGGTTATGAGTTGACTGTCTCAGGCTCGCAGGAAATCACCACCGCCGTCGTGATCACTTCACTGGTGCCCTACACCACTGTGACGCCTATCCTGGTGTATGTGCCGGTGACGCCGACACAGTGGCTCACCTTCGCCACTGGCGTCGTGACGACCCAGACACTCTTCATTGGCAACCCCGGCAGCACCTACGAATTTCGTGTACGCGCGCATGACAAAGCTGGCAACACTCAAGATTGGCTGGACGGTTACTCCGTCAAGGCGCAGGTCGACCCGAACATCACCGTATGGCGCACCTTCATCCCGCTCGTCGGGCGCTAAGCGTGCTGGTCACGCGCCCACGTACACCATCCGCAGCATCTCCTCCACGCGCGAGAAGATGAGCCGCCCTGATAACGCCGCCAGCCTGTGACGGACCAGGGGATACTGAACGGCGCAGAGGGCATATGGCTGCCGCTCTGGACGAGTAAGCCCATCAGGGGTGTGCGGTCGCAATTCGTATGTCGCCGCTATGGGTGAGGTAAGCAATCACCGTGGGCGAAAGCCACTGCATCGCGGAGGTCAGATCGCCGGCTGCAACATCGTTCGCCAGTATCGCTGCCGTTCCATCTGTGCTGATGATCGTCAGAGTCTGCTTTCCTTCCAATACTGCAACCAATTTGCCATCTGGCGACATGGAGGCTGCCTCGATTGAGCCTTTGACTTTCGTCACAAGGGTGTTGGTGCCGTGGTCCACGGTATTCTGCCACAGGCCCTGCTCCGGAGCGGCAGGATCGTTGGTGGAAAAGAGGATACGCGTTCCATCGGCCGACCAGCCCTGAATGACCAAGGGCGGCCCACTCATCAATGAGTGCAGCTTCAAACCATCTGACATGACCACGAATGCAGACAAATTCTGCGCACCACCTGGCATGGCATTCAGGCCAATCCAACGACCGTCTGGGGACCAGTAGGGCTGGCCCAGTTTTTGAAAGTCCGGCGAGACGTGCAGGTACCGGCCAGACGCGAGGTCATACCGCACGAGGTAACCGCTGTCACGCCCGCGCTTGAGTTCAATCTGCGTGTTGACCTCATATAGCAGCGCTTGCCCATCTGGTGACCAGCCGAACCAGCCGAGGGCTCCGCTCGTGACCAGCACCTTGGTGGAGTCGGTCAAGTTCATGATCCAGAGACTTGCCAGCGGCCCACCATCTCCGGTCTGGTATGCAACACGCGTTCCATCAGGTGAAGGCTCGAATTGGCGGACGCCGCCAGACACGAGTGTCTGCATCGCACCCGTACTCTTATCCTGGTCCGCCAACATGATCGCCCCCACACCAGAACCCGCAGATGTCTCCTGCAGGATGAGAAGTTCGTGACTCCTGGGTCGCCAGGCAAGAGTGCATCCTTGTGCGTTGCCCACCTGCTGGCGCGACGCATCGGACAGTCTGATGCTCCAGATCGCCGCCTTCTCCGAGGTGCAAAGAGCCACGAATGCTCCATCCGGTGAAACCAGGAAACGCTTCGCCGCCAGTCCAGTATTAACTATTTTGGAATCCCACTTGTCACTCCCTGGCGTGGGTGTCAGCGATACATTGGTACCGGTGGCCTGCGGCGTACCAGGCAGAGTGACTGAGACTGTGGGAGAGGGGGTTGGCTGCAACCGTGACAGCGCCTTGCACGAAACCATAAATGGCAGGGCGATAAGCGCGATAAGGGCAGGTATGACAAGCGCACGATGTAGGGTATTCATCACGTGTGAAACAGTATGGTTCTCAGCATCAAGTGTTTCGGGAACGTAGGTCTCAAGCGGCGGCGCGGACCTGCAGTGCTAATCCTCCAGCCGATCGAACAGAGCAGTCAGTCCCAATAAATAGCTCCGCCAGCCGAAGCCGGCAATGGTGCCTACGCAAACCGCGGACAGGTAGGAGTGGTGCCGGAACTCCTCCCGTGCATAGATATTGGATAAATGCACCTCGACTGCCGGCAGCGCCACTCCGCTGATCGCGTCGCGCAGTGCAACGCTGGTGTGCGTCAGCCCACCGGGATTTATCAGGATACCCTGCGCCCAGGTGCGAGCGTCCTGGATGGCGTCGATCAGCGCGCCCTCGTGGTTCGACTGCTTGATGCGCAACATGGCGCCGCGCTGGTGTGCCAGTTCATTTAGCCGCGCATCGATCTGCTCGAGTGTCACGCCGCCGTACACGCCCGGCTCGCGCAGCCCCAGCAGGTTCAGGTTCGGTCCGTGAAGTACAAGGATTGTGTTCATATTCTGTCCGAATTTGGCCTTCCCCGCAAGGGGGCCAGTCAGAGGCAGTCATAGCGTGATTCCCAGCTAGAAAGAACAGCGCTACCGCTGCACGGCGTGCGGGCGGATGTTCGCCGCCCTGCCTGGTACGCCCCGAGAGCCGAAAAGAGGGTGACCCAGGCCACCCTCTGCGGGGATCAATGTCTGTAAGTTTTCATCAACCCATGAATTGATGATAACGCGTTTCTTATACCAGACGTATGCCACCGGAAACATTACCCTTATTGACGATGGCCTCAAAGGAAGTGTCTTCTACCTAAACTTTGCCTGACACGATAAAGGATGTGGCGGAGCCCTCTTTTAGGATACGGATGGCATGCGCGGAAAGTTCTTTCACCACACCTTTGCCTATGGACAAGCCAGTTTTATCATGGGTACGGATCACATCTGGACGGTGCAGGGGCTGGTGGCTTTCTCCAGCGGCTGCTCAGTAAGCCCGCTTAAAGATCATGGGCGTCTTTCCAACGTCGGAAAGCACTCATCGTCAAGGGCTGCCTACCTAGTGTGGCTCGACTCTGAATCGCCGGACGGTCTCCTCATTCAACCGCACGCCGAGCCCCGGCCGGCGCGGGACGTCGATGGTGCCGTCTGGATTGGGAGTCAGGGGCGGGTCCAGCAGCTCCGACACGATAGGCGAATCGGGGAAAGCAAGCGGGTATTCAAAATAGGGCATGTTAGGCACCACGGCGGCCAGGTGAACCTCGGCCGCCACGCCCACCATGTGCGACCAGGCATGCGGGATGCACAGCACGCCTCGCCGGAAGGCGGCCTCGGCGATCTTCATTATTTCACTTACTCCTCCCGAACGCACCGAAGAAGGCTGCACCACATCCACGTGCCCGCGCGCCATCAGGTCCTCAAACTCGAAGCGCGTGGTGAAGCCCCAGTCGCCGGCGGCGATGCGCGTGTCCACCGTGTCGGCCAGGCGGGCGTAGGCGTCGAGGTTGTCGGGTGGCAGCGGCGCCTCGACGAAGAACGGCCGGCATGACTCGATGGCGCGGATCGTGGCAATTGCCCGGCCTACGTCGAGCCAGCCGTTTTGCATGTCGATCAGCAGGTCACGCTCCGGCCCGATCACCTCACGCGCTCGTGTTGCGATGGCGATGTCGTTCTCCACGCTTGCATGCCCGAAGCCATGCGGCCACTCCTCCAGCTTCATGGCACGGAAACCGCGCTGCAGAGCCAGCTCGAAACGCGTCTGCATCTGGTCCAGCGTGTTGCCGGGCGGGTACACGGTGGAATAGGGGGTGACGCGCGCCTTGACCTCAGCTGGCTCACGCGTGGTGGCGAAGGAGCGCCAGATCAGATCACATACGGGCTTCCCCAAAATCTGCCCGGCAATGTCCCACAATGCAGTCTCCACCGCGCCGATGGCCGCCAGTGTCACGCCGCGCCTCCCGAACAGTCCTGTGCGCGAGTACATCCTCTGCCACAGACGCTCCACCTGCAGCGGGTCCTCACCGGCCAGCAGTTCCTGCAAGCCGCCGCTGCACCGGATGATCGCCTCGATCACAAGTGACGGCGACTCAGCCTGCCCGATGCCACTCAGGCCTTCGTCGGTGTGCACGCGTACTACTGTCGTCCCCTGCCTGTTCGAAGGATCGTCCAGTGCGATGGTCTCGATAGTCGTGACTTTCATGATCTTTTAGCTTGTGCGCGAAGCGTTTTCGTTCACTCGTCAGACGTTATCCACCATTGGCTACCAGCCCTTGCATGGTGGGCTTTTGCCGATGCGCCTGCTGTTCGTACCAATTACAATACCAGAATATGGACGGAGGCGCACTATGGGTTCACCTCAGACTGCTGTGCGGTCAGCGCAACATGCCGGGACATGGTATCCTGGTGATGCACGCATCCTGCGTGAGAGCATCGAGACCTACCTGTCACAGACGAAGCCAGTGAGCTTGCCCGGCCAGCCGATTGCGCTGGTCAGTCCACATCCCGGGCATCGTTTTGGCGGGCTGGTTGCGGCGCATGCCTTCATCCAGGTGAAAGGCAAGCCGTTCAGCCGCGTCGTCTTGCTGGGGCCGCTCCACCGCCCTATCATCGGTGCGTTGTTTAGCGACCTGCTGGTGACGTCCGCATCAGCTTACGCCACGCCTCTCGGGCTGGTGCCGGTCGATCGTCCATTCCTGGAACAGCTCGGCCGCCGTGTATCGCTCAAAGAAGTCCGTCGGGATGAAGAGCATTCATTGGAGGTCGAGTTACCCTTCTTGCAGGTCGCGCTTGGCGAATTTAAGCTGGTGCCGCTGATGCTGGGCGCAGATATCTCTGAACCCGACACGCTGGGACCTCTGTCCGAGCTAGCCTCTGCACTCGCGGAACTGGCTGATGAGCACACGCTCTTTGTCTCCAGCACCGATTTAAGCCATCTGCACAATTACACAGACGTGACGATGATCGACAAACAGATGCAAGATCTGGTGAATGCCTTCGATCTTCACCGGCTAACCGATGCACTGGTGCACGGAGATGTGTTTGCCTGTGGCGCGACAGGATTGATTACCGCGCTCAGCGCAGCCAGGCTGCGCGGTGCAAAGGGCGCCCGCGTGCTGGCGTACATGAACTCCGGCGACGTTACGGGTGACACCCGCCCTGGCAACTACACCGTCGGCTACATGGCCGCCGTAGCCTACGGTCCGTCACAGGTTTCAGATGGGACACTCTCTCGCCCTTGAACGTGTCGAGGGACGCCAGCCGTTCTCAGCCACACCGGTATTTCATGTGGTAGGCCGCCCTGCCGCGCGCCGGATCGCGTCGTGCAGCGCCTGGCGTGGAATGGGCTCATAGAAAATCGTTCCTTCGTCGATCTCAATAACGGGGATTTTGTCCCAGTAGCGCGTCCAGGCGGCCCTGTCTTCATCGATATTGACGGAGTTTATGGGCAGGCCGTACTGAGCCGCGTACGCTCTCAGTGGCTCCTCAATCTCCTTGCACAGGCCGCATTGCGGCCGGTAATAAAACGTGATAGCCATTGCTGTCCGCCATTTGCCCTGGGTTCTTCGGCAATTCAGAATTTCCTTTTTGAGAATCCAGAGTCACTATAATCTGCCCAATGACAGTAATCAATGCACCCGCAGACCTCACCGTGCACCACCAACAAGACTTCCTCCCCGATTTCCTAAAACGTTACTGGTTCGCTCCTCCCGTAGCGCTCTGGCGTTCCATCGAAGCCCGGACACTTGCTCAACTGAATTTCCCGGCTCCACTACTGGACTTTGGTTGTGGCGACGGCCTGTTCACCGAAGCCGTGTTTGGCCACCAGCCTGGTATTTATGGATGCGATATCGCCAGAGGTGAACTCCCCAGCGCGATGGCGAGCGGTGTTTATACCTGCAGTGTGCAATTCGGCGACGGGCATGCCCTGCCATACCGTGACAGTTTTTTTGGCAGCGTGTATTCTAATTCGGTGGTGGAACACATCCCCGATCCACAGAATGTATTGCCTGAGTTAAGCCGCGTGCTGCGCCCAGGTGGTCTGCTCGTGCTGACTGTGCCAAGCGATCAGTTTCACAGTCTGCTGGATGGCGTGCGTCGCGCCCCAACCCAGGAAGCCGCCCGGGTCTATGCCCGTGACGTAGACAGGTTATTCGCGCATTATCACTACCACACAGCAGATGAATGGCGCGAGTTGATGCAGGCAGCGGGTATACGGCTGGTGCAGGCCACCTACTACGTCTCACCGGCCGCTACGGCTGCCTGGGATCGCATGAACCGCCAATACAGTATCGGAAAGCGCTCCGTCTATAACGTGCTGGTCTCACCGCGCCTGCGCGGACTGGGTTATCAATCGCTGCTCGCCAGCCTGCTCACCACGCGTCTGTTGCCCCGCCTTCGGCCGCTCTATGAAGAGAGCACCCCAGACCGGGGAGGCGGTCTGCTGGTGGTGGGGCAGAAATGACCTCCAGCAGGCAACAAGGACTGGAGACCGCGGACCGGTGGTTGGTGATCCGAGGTTGGATTAACCACAGTTCGCACGGACTGCACGAGAATCTATGCTGATCACCGACCTGCCAGAGTTAATCAAGCAGTTGCCGGATGTGCGGCGTGAGCGGTTCGAGCGCATCTTCGACGTGCAGCTCGCGGAGGGACGCTGTTCCATACCACCTGCCATGCGCGATTGGGTGATACGGCGCTTCGGTTCCGTCGAAGACGTGGAGTGCCAGCATATCGTACGGGTGACAAACCGGATCACATGGGAGGGGGCGCTCTTCAACCCACTGCGCGCCCGCCGGCCCATGCCCAGGCACCCAGCGGTGCCTGTCGTGAACTCCTCCGCCAGCCTTGTCGAGCCCATCTCAAACAACTTCATAAGCGATCCATTTGCGGACCCCGGGAACACGACGGCCGACGATACATTTGGCCGTGTGCGAGGGGATTATTGCATCACCACCAGCAACATTGCACGCTGGGATGGGCAATGCGCTGTATTAATCTTTGACGAACCGGACCCGCTGGCTTTCACACAGGACCACCTGCGTGACTACTTTCGTACTGCACTGCGCTGGGCCGAAGCTGCGCACCTGGCTGATCTACAGGCGCGCCACCTGGTGTGGATGTGGAATGGCGGGCTAGCCGGCGGAGCGTCCATCGCGCACGCACACGCGCAACTGGGTCTGGGCCGCAGCTCGAACTACGCGTCGGTGGAAGGTTTGCGCCAAGTTGCGCTGGGCTACAGCTCACGGTATGGCTCGAGCTACTTCGACGACCTGCACGCCGTGCACGACGACGTGGGACTCGGCTTTACTCATGGTGCGCTACGAGGGTTTGTGAACCTGGCGGCCGTTCGTCCAGCAGACACCTGGATACTTGGCGATGCCCTGGACGACAAGCTGGCTGACGCCGTGCATGATGTGTTGCGCGCCTATGTGGACCGCGCTGGTCTGCGTGGGTTTGATGTAGGCGTGGTCATGCCGCCCCTGTTTGAAGATCAGAAAGCAGGTTTCATAAATGCGGACTGGTCCGGTTTTCCAGTCATCGCCCGCGTCGTAGACCGCGGCAGCCCCCAAGCTGCCTCGTCCGACGTAGGCTCCATGGATATCTTCGCCCAGCGTGTGATCAGCGCCGACCCCTATGCCGCGCGTGAGGCATTGGAAAACATATAAACGTCACCCTGGTCACGCCCCACATGGTTTTTTACGTGGACAACTACATCGAAGAGCAATCGAATCGCACGGAGCTAATGGAGGCCATGAGCAGCTTGGCCGGATAATACGTTGACCCTCACCATAGGGAGTGATGCGTATGAACAACCCTGAACGGGAGCGATCGGGCGGCTACTTCGACGCGGCATATCGTGGGGCGCCGCCATGGGATATCGGCGAACCGCAACCAGCCCTGCTCGCGCTGCTGGACGAGTTCCCGCCCACTGACCCGGTGCTCGACGTCGGCTGCGGGACTGGTGCGCTCACGCTGGAACTGGCTGGGCGCGGTCTGCATGTCCTCGGTGTAGACCTCATCGCAGCTGCCATCGATCGAGCCCGCGCCAAAGCGTCTGCCAACCCGAAACTGGCGCAGCGGGTGGAATTCCGCGTCGCCGACGCGCTACAGCCCTCCCGGCTGCCCGGCCCGTTCGGCGCGGTGGTCGATTCCGGCTTTTACCACGTGTTCGGCACGCCGGAGCGGGAGCGTTTTGTAAACGACCTGGCTCTGGCGCTAGCCGAGGGCGCTCGTTATTACCTGCTGGGTTTCGCCTTCGACTCTCCCTATCCCTACGCTCCGCGGCAGGTGAGCGAGCACGGGTTGCGCGCGCAGTTCACCCCGGAACGAGGATGGCATTTCCTGGTTCTACGAGAGGCACGTTTCAAGCTGCGAGGTCCGCGCAGCGAGGTGCCAGCCATCGCCGCCTGCATCGAGCGCACACAGGCCACCATGCCGTAGCGACAGGCGCTACGGCTGATCGTGACACGCGGTGTGAGAGAGAAAGTTTGGCGCACCGTAGTAATCACGTTATCGGCAGCTGTGAGCAGCGCCTTTGGGTAATCAGGCTGCTCGACGGCGGAATCGTCTCGTATCGGCGGTATAAACACCATTCTATTAGTCACGATGTAATGCGATGAGGTTTTGCTACGATGCCAAAGTGGATGCCCTGAACCTCTTTTTCGACGTCACAATGATGGCAACGCAAGTCGCTGAGAAGGCGCGATTGAGCAGGCCCAGGACAGGCGCGCAGTTGAGGCTGGCATCGATCTCGACGCGCTGCGTCACCCCGGGAGCGCAGATGGGCTCCTCCACATCGAGATTGATAATGTGCTGCCTGCTGCCCTGCCGTCTAAAGGCGCTACTGTCTGACCCCGCCTCACTTACGTGAGTCTGGCACGCAGCTCGTCGACGGTAAAGAATTTACCCGTCTGCTCCGTCTGGTGCACCAGCTCAACTACGGCCGTATTTAGCGGCACCGGAACGTCGAGTTGCCGGCCTGTGCGCACCACCTCGCCGTTCAGGTAGTCGATCTCCGTTGGCCGGCCTCGGCGTACGCTCTGGAGCGTGGACCCCAGGACTGGCACATCGGTATAGAGCCGGCGGGCGCTGGTGTTTAGGATCAGGGTGGCAAGCCGCATGGGCAGGTTCGCCACGAGCCGGATGAGCACGGCTGGCACTCCGGGGATGGGTTCCAGGCGAATGCCGGCGCGCCCGTTGACGTGCAGCCCCTCCCGCATCATGCGCACCGATACCCGGGACAGGTAGGGGTCGGCGAAGACGCGCTGCAGCGTCGTGTCGGTGAGCGCAGGCAGTGCGTTGTTCAAATTGACGATCAGTTTGAGCCAGTGCGCGCCCAGGATGTTGGCGGTCGTGCGCGTGCTGATGACAGCATGGAGGACGGCTGCAACATCGCCGACCTGATCATCAAGTGGGCCGTACGAGCGACCGATGACCAGCGCGCCAGGGCTGGCAACCGTCACGGTGCCAGGGGTCAGATAGTTGGCGCCGGTCATGACGACCGCACTGATGAGCTGGTCCCGCGGGAGGAGTGTGGCGGCCAGCTCGTCGCCGCGGATGCCGTTCTGGCAGGTTACGAGCGGCACGCCGGTGAGAAATGCGGCATTCGCCTGCAGCGCTGCCACTACATCCTGCGCCTTGACGGTGAGAAAGACGAGTTCAGGCCGGCTTTCGAGTGCCTCAGCCGCCGCGGGGTGGACGGTGAACGTCCCCAGGCAACCCTCCACGCGCAGACCGTTGCGGCGGATGGCCTGCACCTGTGCAGGACGCCCGATCAGGGTGACCTCATAGCCGGCACGTTGCAGGAGCGCACCCAACACGCCTCCGATCGCGCCGGCTCCGATGATGGCAATGTGCTTCATGGTCATGCTGTCATAAACCTCTGGCACGGGCCACGGGAATGCACCCCGGAAGTCGCGGCCTGTCAGGGCAGTGTTATCACTGCAACAGCGAAACTGGGCAAGCGAAATGAATCTCCGTCCAGCCGTTCGGTACGCGCCTGGCCTCCGGCCGTGTCCTGATCCACCACCTCGGCGCGTGCTCCCGCGAATCCAGGCAGCGCAACGTCGAGAGGGCGGTCGCGCTTGCTGATGAGCAGCAGCTTGCGTTTACCATCGCGGGTGCGGAAGCCCTGCGCGTGGTACTGCTGTGCGGTGACGAATGCGCCAGTGGTGGTGCTTACGATCTGGTCGCCAGGGCCGAAGTGCTGTTTCAGCAATTGCAGTACGCGGAACCGCGCGTTGGGGGCGCCGGTGTTCCAGTCGAGCAGGCTGACGCTCGGAAACTGCGTCGGGTAGCCGACCAGTTGGCTTTCCCCCGCCACGTCGATGCCCAGCAAGGCCAGGTGCGCGAACACGTATGCATAGGTTGCGGCGGACAGATTCCAGTAGGAGTTCGGGATGGGCTGGAAGACATACCCGGGAGAGCCCTGCCCCAGGTCCTCCGCACTGATGGATCCGATCTCGTTGACGGTCGTGCGGGTGCCCGGCGAAAGACGCTGGCGGATGGCTTCGATGAAGCGCACAGTATTGATGAAGCCGTCGGCCTGCGTGAAGTAGGTGTGCTGCTGAACGTCCAGGGTCTCGTCTGCATTTGGCACAGCGTAGAAATGGTAGCTGACCATGTCCAGCGGCACGCCAGGCTGGTGGTTGCGCGGATTCAGGAAGTGCTCGAAGAAGCGCGGGTTGCGCCCCGGCATGGCCAGCGACATCCCGACGAACTTGGTCCCGGGCGCCACCTTCCGGACGGCGGTCACGATGGCATCATAGCGCTGCGTGTACTGCTCGGGCGTGGTGCCGTGCTCGAAGTCGGGCTCATTTAGCACCTCCCAGTAGTCGATCGTATAGTGGTAGCCGGACTCGTGGCGCTTTCCGGTCTCATCCTCGAAACCGCCGCGCGTGTACCAGGCGACCAGGCGGGCATAATAGTCGCCCAACTCCTTCAGCGAAGGGTCACGCAACTCGGTGCCCTTCTGGTAGTCCCACACAGGCTGGTCGGGGTCGGCCGGGTAGGCGACCGGCTGATCCGTCTTGAACATCCACGGCGGGATGGTGCTGAAGTTGAGTATCACGGAATGCCCCCTGGTCGCCTCGAGAAAATCGACCGTGAGCGGGTCGACGAGCGAGAAGTCCCAACTGGTCTTTCCGCCTGCGGGCGGCTGAAGCTCCGCGATGCCGAGGCGTGGATAGGGAAACCACGGCACGAAGCGCACGTAGTCCGCGCCGAGACTGTGCAGTTGCTCAAAGGCCTGGTCGTGGATGGACGACCCGCGCCGCAGCGGTGGGTTGACGACCACCTGCAGCGTGGGCGTCGTGTTCGATTCACGGATTACCTTCCCCCAATCAATCGTGACCGGCCCACCTCGTTGGGCCGTAGTCGTATTACTCATACCATACCCCCTTCACCAACAAGCGTAAACAGCCTTAAGCATACCTCGTGTCGAGGGGATAAGGAATGGACTGTTGCGCTAATACCTCATAGGAACAATATGCACTTAAGGAACCGTATACAAAGCCCCTTATAAATATGCTGTCTACGGATGCTTATGTATAGGGTTCGTTATATTCCTGTTTGACCTGTCGCCTGTGTCATAAAGCAGTTATGTAATTATGCAGTGGCACATTAGGTCATAACAGCAGTGTCGGGTAACCATATTAGGGCGATGGACGGAGGACGGAGGGCGGGTGTTAAATTGCACTCAGGTATTCTTAATTATCACATTCCATCATAGTAAGTGTTCGCAACGCCTGCGTTATGGAATGAGAACCAAATTTATTGTATATGCTATTTATTTCTGCTTATACCGAGGAGGGTTGTCATGCGTAATGTGAAACATGCTGAGTATGATGAAGACTCCACATACGGCAGTGTGCACGAGGTGAACACGTTGGATGAAGCTGCACCCGGCGCGGAGCAACAACACGCGACTGTGCCGATTGCGCCCGTGGCGCAATACACTGAGACGGTGACCACCAACCGGACGGCGAGCTGGATGGTGCGAAGGCGCTATGGGCTCACACGCGTTACCCAGTTCGTCTGGCTGGCAGTCGACATCATCGAGGTGCTGCTGGGCGTGCGGTTCGTGCTCAAACTGATCGGCGCGAACCCTGCAGCCGGCTTCGCGCAGCTCATCTACGGCCTGTCGGTGCCGTTCATGGTGCCGTTCTACAACCTGACGACGAACCCGGCTGCAGTCGGGTTGGTTATCGAGATCACGACTCTGATCGCCATGCTCGTCTACGCGCTGCTGGGATGGCTGATCGTGAAGCTGATTTGGGTGCTGTTCTACAGACCGCCGTATACGACGGCGTCGTAGGGTGGAACGTCGCTTACCACCTGCCCGCGTACTGGACGGCGTAGGGTTCGGTCAGGCGCAGCAGACGCGCGCGGCGCAGCTCCACCAGCTGGCGCATGTGCTGGTTGTCGTGCGCCACCCACGCGGCCAGCATGTTGCCGGCACTGACGCGGTGTTTCTCCTCGGACGGGCTGAACGTCAACACGACCGATGTGTCCCAGTCCGGCGCGGGGAGCGCCTTCAGCCATGCCAGCGAGCGTCCGCGCTCCTGCAGGAGATCGTCCAGTGACGCGGCCAGGTCGCGCTCGTTATACCGGCGTGCCGTCACCCACCCCTGTGGGTCGATCTGTAGCCAGGGCTGGTCGGGCCGGTGCAGGATAAGGTCCAGGTACTGCCTGAAGTCCTCACGCTCCTCATCGCATAGGTGGCACACGACCTCCAGCACCGACCACGCGTCGGGCGAGGGCTTGACCCGCGCCTGCTCGGGCGTCACGCCCACCACCAGAGTCTGGATGATCTCCGCGCCGTATGCCAGCTCCTGATAAAGCACGTCGCTTTGCATGGATTGCCTCCTGTGTTCCACTCTCATCGCCACATGTATCGTGGCCATATCGCCCCGCCACATATGATATGCCCTCGATGCCCGGCTGATCGGGTTGGGGCAGCGCGGGTACTCCTCACAGGTGGTGCACTGTTTGCACGCCCGGTTCCTTGCCTTTACGCTCTACGCGCCCTGACTACCCGCTTCAGCTTCTGCCCGCGCGCGTCTTTGTGTCGTCGCGCCGGCCATTAGTTTTCGCTGTACTTGCGGTGGACATTGCGATGACGTCAACCAACCCGCGGGAAGGGGGCACATCCTGCTGCGGTGGAAGGCTGGCGCCCACCTCGTGATGTGTGCATAGCGACAAAGATTCCTCGGCTTCGTTGCAGAATGACAGTCGCACTGTTGGGCGTGGACTACCACCTGCACCTCCCGTGCGCAGTATGAGGGTGTGGGTTCTTTGCTCCGTGGCTACAATAGCATCTATGACTACGCAGCAAGTAATCGCAGTCGACCTTGGTGGCACCAGCATCCGCGCTGCGCTATGCAATGAAGAAGGTCAGATCCTCAAGCGCGTCAAGACGGCCACGCTAGCCCCCGAGGGGCCGCAGGCCGTCATCGCCCGCATGGTCAAGGCCATGCGCGCCGTCATGCCCGAGTCCGGCACGGTGCGCACAGCAGCCATCGCTTCGCCGGGACCGCTGAATCCATACACCGGTGTAGTGATGTACGCGCCGAACCTGCCCGGCTGGACCGACGTCCCCCTGCGCGACATCCTGCGCCGCGAGCTAGGCATTCCGGTGGAGATCGGCAATGACGCGAACCTGGCCGCACTGGGTGAGCAACGCTATGGCGCCGCTCGCGGTGTGAAAGACATGACCTACATCACGTTAAGCACGGGCATCGGCGCGGGCGTGATCCTGAATAACCAGCTCGTGCTCGGGCTGCACGGCCTGGCGACCGAGGTGGGCCACATCGTCATGGACATCGATGCGGATTGGACGCACGCCGGCGTGCCGGGTAGTTTTGAGGGCCTGGCGTCGGGCACGGCAATCGGCCGCCTGGCACAAAAGAAACTGCGCGAAGGCAGCGCCTCGCGCATGTTGGAGCTGGCTGGCGGCGACATCAATGCAGTGACAGCCAGGGAGGTGGGCGATGCTGCGCAAATGGGCGACACCCTGGCAATGCAGATCGTGGCACGAGCCGCGCGCATCATCGGGCTGGGATTCGTGAACGTCTTCCACCTGTTCGACCCAGCCATGATCGTGGTGGGCGGTTCCGTCTCGTTGATGGGCGATTTGCTGTTCGAACCCGTCCGCGCCACCGTAAATCAGTACGCCATGCCACCCTACCGCAACCGACCTATTGTGCGGGCCGTACTCGGCGACGATAGTGGCTTGCTGGGCGCTGCTGCGCTGGCATGTGATATCCAGGCATGACGGATGGCGCGACCATCACCTACCAACGTCATGCGTTTCATAGTGAACTTCCGGAGACGGTAAGGAACCCATATGAAGAAGTATCCTGTATCCATTCAACTCTATTCTGTTCGTGAAGAGGCCAAGAGCGACTACATCGGCGTGTTAAAGAAGGTTGCCTCCTACGGTTATGCAGGTGTGGAGCCGGCTGGTTTGTATGGTATGTCGCCTAAAGAGGCGCGTAAGGTGCTGGACGATCTGGGCCTGCAGGTCAGCTCAAATCACGGCCCCCTGCCCACATCGCAGAACCTCAACGAGATTGTGAATTTATGCGGCACCCTCGGCTACACCCTGCACGTCGCCGGATATGGGCCAGACCAGTTCCTCACTGAAGCGGGTACGCAGAAAGCAGCCGACGACTTCCAACGCGCTGCTGAACTGCTCACGCCGCATGGCCTGCGCTTCGGCTTCCATAACCACTATTGGGAGTTTGACCACACCTTCGGTGGCAAGACGCCCTATCAACTTTTGATGGAACGTGCACCCGACGCCTTCTCTGAGTTGGATACCTACTGGTGTGCCGTGGGAGGAGGCGATCCATCGGCCATCGTGCGCCAGTACGCCAAGCGCCTGCCACTGCTGCACATCAAAGACGGCCCGATCGACCGAAAGGAGCCGATGACAGCCGTCGGCGAAGGCCGCATGAATTGGTCCCGCATCATTGGAGCGGCCGATGCATCCACACTGCAATGGTTGATTGTTGAGCTTGACCGCTGCGCCACCGATATGCTCGAAGCTGTTCGCAAGAGTGCAGAATATCTCAACTCGCACGAGTTTTAATTCGCTCCGGATGACACTGAGGACACGGAGGATATGGAGTGAAACCCAATAGCCTCTTTGCCCTCAGTGCTTCCATAGCGAATTACTTGACTGTACCGAAATAGTGGTTGAAGAAGCGCTCGGGATCAACCTGCAGCGCGACTTCGTGACGTCGTAGCCCGGCATGGGGGTGCCAGCACGTCTGGCCCAATAACTTCTCATCCCCCAGCTCGATTTCAACATCGCCTGGCTTAAACGAACAGATGGAGTCATCGAAAATCGTGGTCGCAGCCAGCGGATCGTGGAATGTGATGCGGTTGGCATGCTGGAACCAAACATCGGCAAAGTCCAGCACCGGACGCAGAAGCGGAGCCTGGAACCGCTGGCGCACCTGCGCCGCGTCCATCGTTACCCGCGTAGTCACATCCAGGCCAATGGAGCGATGAACCGCGACCGGTGCGCGGTAGACGATTGCCGTAGCGTGCGGGTCCAGCATGGCGTTCCACTCCAGTGGACCATAAAGCGGAGTGAGGTCGGTGTACACGCCGCACATCGACACGATCTGCTTTAAAAGACGCGGAATGTCCGGGTCCACCTTGAAGAGCAGGCCGATGTTGGTCAACGGACCAATGGTGAGGAGTGTCACCTCGCCGGGGTGCGCGCGGATTGTCTTGCGCATGAATTCCACGGCCTCACCCTGTGGAAATTGCGTGTCGTGTTCCCACTTCTCCAGTGCCGCGGCCTGTTGCGCGATGGGCTGTTTCTGCGGGACAAGCAAGGGTGTGTCCACCCCAGGGTAGATGGGTATCTGCTTGCCAGACACCTTGCACAACACACTGGCCAGCATGGCACGCTTCTCCACTTCGCCTGTGACCGTGGTGATGCCCAACAGGTCGCAGCGGGGCTGCGAGAGCAGATAGGCCAGGCACACGGCATCGTCGATGTCAGATCCAATATCGGTGTCGAGGATCACTTTGGTCGTCGTGTTCGTTGTCATCGTACGTGTACCCTCCTGTTATTGGTCGCCAAATCCGGGCTGCCCGGCACCTGCTGCATGCGACAACCGACGCGCTGCCCAAAGGTTGCAATACTCATCGCGTCAGGTGCTCTGCTTTGAAGGTCTGCACCTTGCCTGACCGGTAAATGATGAATTGATTTTGGCCATCGGGCGGCCCGGCGATTATCAGGGCCGTGAGTAATCAATAATGAGTTGATAACGCTGAACTCACATCTTATGTGGAAGGTGTCATTGTTCATTTCATCCATGGCAACGTTCCGAAGGTTCGTTTAAATGATGTCGCCTTATTGTATACGGATGCTATAATCTTTTGTAACTCAAATCGCCTTAGAAACGCCTGTTTTTGGTGCGAGTCGTCGTAGCAGTAGGACCATATATGTGATCGACTAGAGCCAATATAGTACACAGCGTCATGGCCAGCTTCAAGGTAAACCCGGACACCGTCTCCGAAACGGGCCTGCATTTCCGCATCGCGCCGGTGGTGGACCCGTCATCGATTGCAGGTGCCTTATTGCCTGGCGACGTGGTGGAGGCTACGGGTCATGCACAGGGAGCCGGAGCAGTGGTGTGGTTGCCTGTGCGCGTGGTTAATTCCTCGGTTGTGCCCGCTGGCCTTACGGGCTTCGTCATGTTGAGCGCTGGCGGCCGGCAGTTTCTGTCTTCCATGACGGATTCTGCATCGGCTTATGACCGCTCCCTGGCGGACGCGGTGGCACAGGCGGCAACACAGATGCAACTGCCCCCGCTGCTACTGAAAGCGTTCCTCGGCGTGGAGGGGGCAGACGCGAACAGCCCCGACGGCGTCCTGCAGGTCACGGCTGGCACACGCCCGTATGTGATCAGCCGGCTCTCTCGCACGACGAAGCTGATGGCGCTGGGCTTGAGCGACAACCCGTCACTCTCCGATGTTGATCTAAATGCGCGCTTTGCAGCAAGTTATGCAGCAAAGGATCTGCTCGTACAGGTGCTCACCGGCGCACAACTCATCCGCGAACAACTCGACCAGTTTGACGGCTACGTCGTATTGGCAGCACTGGCCTATAACGCCGGCACTGTTAAGGCTCACGACGTAATCAACACCTTCGGTGGAGATGCCCTACACACAGCGCTTCAGTATCACAAGTCCATCGGTTCGGGACTGGATCAGGTGACCGTACAACCAGGCATCGTGCAGACAGACCCCTCCAACGGCAAGCAGTGGGTGCGTTTCCCTGTTATCGCAAACGACACAAGCCTCGAGATCTTCCAATATCTCTACATGCGGCAGGTGCCTGGGCGCAACTTTGGCATCCTGGACTTTATTTTTCGACCTGCGTTGCTGGCACCCTTGAATCTTTACCAGGGTGATGTGCCGCCTGGTGACGATGTGCCCGGACGTGTGCTGCTCGTTAGTGGAGGCCAGTTTGCGTTCAAAGGCGACGCTCCTGCGCCCCCCATCGATACGCCCCCTGCCCCCCCGCCACGGGTTGTGAAGGTGTTCAACACGCTGCCTCTCTCTCAGCGCGACCCGCAATGGAAGAACGTCATCCTGGGTTTCGGCGACGCATCATCCACCATCGGTGCTTATGGCTGTACGCTCGTATGTCTGACAATGGTTGCCAACGGGATGGGGTATGACGAGACACCCGCCACGCTGAATGAGAAACTGAAAGCTCTGGGCCCTAATGTGGGCTTTACAGGACCTCTCATCATGTTTGCCGGATTGCAGGCCGCGCTACCCGGCATCCAATTCACAAACTTTGTACGCTGCCGCGACGTGGATGCGCCGATGGCGTCCGTCGACAGCGCGCTGGACGCGGGGCTCCCTGTAGTGGTTGAGGTGGATTTCTCGCCCGCGCCAGGTCTGCAAAATCATTGGGTGCTCCTGTATGCGCGGCAGGCTCTCGATCCGTTGGGGAACGGATCGCCGGGCAGCGACTACCTGATTCACGATCCATGGCCCGTTCCTGCAGAATCAAGCGCGTCCTTGATGCAACGCTACGGGTTTGTAGGCAGCGCGGTACGTATCATTAAAACGGCCGTCTTTTACGACGGACATAACCCGAACGCACAACCGCCCCTGACTGTAGTAGTAAACAATGATCCAGATATCACTGACGCAGGTGGTTTGGCATTGCGCGACGCGCCATTAACGGGCAACCTGCTGGTAAGGTTGCCATGCGGTACGCCGCTACAGTCGGTTGAGCCACCGAAAATGGTCACCCAGAAGTTGGGCCAGCTTGGCGTATGGCTGAATGTAAAGGACGCTGACGGCCGGGTAGGTTATGTTCCAGCGTGGATGGTACACGCACTTGCCCCCACCACTCCCACACCTTCCACGAGCCCTGTCGTCCAGCAGGCCGCAGTCTCAACTCCCCTCCCAATAAGTGCTCGGGCCTTTACGGATGCAGTCCAGGAGCCCCTGCGTGATCCACGGGCAATGGACGCGGTGAATGTACAGGTATTGGATAACGCCGACATTGCCCGGGCTAACGGGTTGGCGCTACGGGCTTCGCCGGGAGGCGGCATAATCAGGACACGCCTGCCCGCTGGGACACTGTTGAGCGTCCGAGAGCCGGTTGCTTCGGCACTGGCAAAAATTGGTCAGACGGGGCAGTGGCTGAACGTTATCACCGCCGGTTCCAAACAGGGCTTTGTGGCGGCATGTTATGTTATATTAACACCTTCGCCGGAGACTCCAGTTTCAGAAGCACTGGTGCCGCCCGCCACAATGGCGGCGCTGCCACAGGTACCTTCTCCGAACCTGGTGGCGACTGAGTCTGTTGCACCGCTGGTCAGGACCCAGCCGGTCATAACCGCGACACCTGTACAGATCGCTCCCGTTAAAGCGGAAGTGATCGCACAGGGTGTGGTAATCGCCAGTATTGAAACCCCGCTTCTCGATGCACCCTCTATCAATACACCGACCAATGTGGATCCAGCATGGCGCGTGAGTGCCGGTACGCCACTTCACGTCACAGAGGGAAGCAATTGGGCTGCCAAGCTTGGTCACGCCGATCAGTTTATCCGAGTGCAGTCCTACGCGTTTAAAGAGGGTTATGTACAAGCGTCGCTTGTGAGCGTGCCCGAGTATGTGGATCGACGCACACCGGCCGTTGATACACAATTGCCACGTGGCACGTCTGCCTGGCTGTATGGCCTGCACGACCCCTATGACCGTCGTCTATTCGCAGAGGGAGGCAAAGCTGGCTGGGTGTTGTTTAGCGAAGATGTCGAAACAGGCGCAGGCAACGTCGCCTACGCCAACTGGTCCTACGCTGGCTACGGCGTCATCGCTCGTCTGAGCAATGGTAATAGCAACCCCTGCACAGTCGTCGCTACTGCCCAGAGCGATGCCTTCGCTGCATTGTGCGCAAAGTGGGTGCTCAACTCGGCCGGCTGCAACACCTGGGTGATCGGCAATGAGGTGAACAACTCGCGCGAGTGGCCGGAAGGAGACCGCCATGCAGCCAGAGCCATTACACCCGAGAGCTACGCAGCATGCTTCAACCTAACACGCGCCTCGATCAAAGCCGTTCAACCTAATGCCATCGTCATCCCTGGCGCACTGGACCCGTATCAGGGATTGCGCGTGAACAGTCTGGAGTGGTTCACCCGTATGCTGGCAAGCATCAACGACCTGGACGGTATTGCGCTGCATTGCCGTACGAACGGTTATGCCCCGGGCCTGGTCACCGACCTGAGCCGCCTTGACGACGAGGCCTTGCACTGGCAGTACCAGCACTTCCGCGCCTATAGCACCTTCCTCGATGTGATCCCTGCCCGGTGGCGCTCACGGCCAGTATTCATCACCGAGACAGGTGCCTTCGGTACCGCACCATGGAACGGAGGGGAGAATGGGTGGGTGCAGGCCGCCTACGCCGAGATCGAGCGCTGGAACCAGCAGCCCCTGGCGCAACAAATCCGCGCACTCATCCTATATCGCTGGTCAGGTGATCAGTACAGCATCATGGATCGACCTGGCGTGCTGAATGATTTCCGTGCCCTGCTCAAAGGCACAGACTACCGCTGGCGCAAGTCGTAAATCTCCATCACGAAAAACCCCCTGGCTTTCCCAAGGGGCTTTGATGCGTAACGTACCGAACAGGGTGAAGAATATGTCTACACGGATTCGTTCAACGCCTTAATCGCACGAGCCTTCACAACCCGACTGGCCGGCTTCGCTTTGATGACCGTCGGTTGCTTGGTAAACGGGTTGATCCCCTCGTGCTCTGGCACGGCGGCCTTTTCTTTGACCGTGAGTTTAATCAGACCTGGAATCGTGACTTCGCCCGGACCCTGCTTGCCAAGCTGCTTAGTGACGATATGGTGTATCGCCTCCAGCATTGCGTTCGCCTGCTTCTTCGTCACCCCGGTCTGCTCGGCGATCGCAGCCACGAACTGTGACTTCGTCATTTTCTGTCCGGCCATTGCTTGTCTCCTTTTTGATGCCTTTTGTTAAGGTTTATGAATTTATACATGAAAACCGCGGAAAACGCCAATAAACTCGCGTGTTCCGAAAAGTCGCTCCCCTTGGCCGGCGATGAGCTTCGGCGTCTGGAGCGGCTTGCGATGCAACACAAGGTAAAGCGTTCATCCTGAGCTTGCCGAAGGATGCGACCCATATGTGGTTCGACCGGCTCACCATGAACACTCACCATGACTGCTGGGGACCTTGTTGTTAGCTGTAATCCACTCTAGTCTGAAACACCCCACCAGTGTGCATACATGCGCGCGAGCTTTTCGAGTTCGCTCACCTCCACCCATTCGACCGCTGCGTGGGCCTGGGCGATGCTGCCTGGTCCCAGCACCACGCACTCCTGCGCCAGTCCGCCGTAAGCCCAGGCATTGGTGCAGTAGGGAGCCACGTCTGGCGCCAGGCCTGACCAGTTTGCCAATTCAGAAACCCAAGGCGTGTCAGGGGCTTGCAGGAAAGCGTCCACTTCAGCGAGTAGGTCCACGCTGATGGGTAACGGGCAATGATTCCGCGCGAGTGCAACCAGACCTGCACTCACCTCAGCGGGTCTTTCGCCCGGCAAGACACGCCGGTCAATGGACACCGTGCAGCTGTCAGGCACCACGTTGATGCCCCGTCCACCATCGATCAGCGACACGGTCAATCGCGCGGGGCCCAACGGTGTCTGCGGTGGAACAGTCAGCAGGCGCTGCCCTTCGTCTTCAAAAGCGAGCACCAGGTGCGCAGCCGCAGTAATCGCGTTACGACCGAGCTCAGGTTGCGATGTGTGAGCCGCCACGCCCTGCACGGTGAAGCGCAGGCGCGACAGACCCTTGTGCCCGTACACAGGGCCGCAACGTGTTGGTTCGGCCACGATCAACTGCTGCACCGCCAACCCCTGCAACCGCACCCAGCGCGCAAAGGCAGGCGCTCCCTGCTCACCCACTTCCTCGTCGATCGTAGCCGCAATAAGCAGGTTTGCCTGCGGCACCACACCTGCGTGCTGCATTGACTCCAGGAGTGCAAGCACCACCGCGAGCGTGGGCTTGGTATCTGATGCGCCGCGCCCATATACGCGACCATCCGCGATGCGGCCGCTAAACGGGTCGCCTTCCATCTGCTCCACGCCAACGGTGTCGGTGTGTACGTCAACCGCCAGCCAGGGGATGCCGTCTCCAGCAGCCTGCCACAAGGCGTAGACGTTCGGACGGCCAGGCAATACCTCATCGCACACCACCCGCGCGCCCAGCGCACTAAACCACTCGACCAGTTTCGCCGCAATTTTGCCCTCACCCGGCTCACCGGCACGCGGGCCAGCCTGGTGCGGCGAGACACTCGGAATCTGCACCACACGGCTGAGCCAGTGCGCCAGTTGGTCCTTTGTTACGGTAAACGGTTCAAGCATCCTTCTCCCCAGGCGTGCCAATATATACCAGATGCTCGGCGATCTCTGCCACGACGGGTATTGTGCTCATTGCGTGGAGCTGTTCGAGCCAGATCGTCCATTTTTGCGCATCGAGCGCCACCTCGTTCACCATGTCGCGTAAACCGCTGAACAGGCCTTCGCAACCCACAAGCGTCACCGTGTGATAGCCACACGACTCGGCCAGTTCGCGCAGTTCCCGGGCGCTGAAGAAATGCCACGGTATACCACACATGAAGTCATCACCGCGCGCGATCATGGCCAACCGCTCGGGAGCTGGCAACCCTGCATCGGTGCTGGCTACGGCGTGTGCCAGAGCATGAAAACCCGAAACCCCAATCGCCACCAGTGCACCAGGCTTGACCACACGCGCCAGCTCGCGTAATACCTTTCGTCGCCGTGCGTCTGCAGCGATGCGGGTCAACGGCCCCAGGCACAACGCAGCGTCGAAATGGTGAGCCGGAAAACGCGACAGGTCGCGTACATCACCCACCAGGCAGTCTAGTAGATTACGCTGCACCGATTCAGGCTCAGCCTCAAACTTCGCGCGCGCAAAGGCGATGCAGCCAGGAGAATGGTCGAGCAATGTGACCCGGTGACCGGCACGGCAAAGCTCGAGCGCGTAGCGGCCCGGCCCGCCGCCGGCATCCAGCACCGTACTCCTCGCGGGCAGACGGGTCAACACGGCGTGCAATGTGGAGCGCAATTCGAGTGTGTGATAGGCATCGCACGTCAGGCGCTCCCACTCGCGCTGTGGATCACGGTCGCCGGTTTCAGCCACGCGTGCCAGGCTTGCGTCACTCTTCCGCATGCCTTTCACCACCTCATCTCGAGCTTGAACTGATGCCCAGAAACGCAACGTCTACCATAGACACCGAGGCATTAAGTTTGACTGTACTCCCTGGCGAGCGTGCGCCACAGATCAACCTGGCATGCGATCGTGCGTCTCTCAAAGTGCTAGACCTCCAGTTAAGGAGCAAGTCGAAGGTAGAGCTCGAACTGATCGGGAATGCCGGCGACCCGCTCCTGTATTCACCTGTCGTCGGTGATCGGGCAAAAGGGCGACATGCAGGAGTGCATTAGTAAACGGGCAGGTAGCGGTCCAGCTCCCACTGGCTGACGAAGATACGGTAGTCATCCCAGGCCTGCCGCTTGGCCTCCACGTACTGTTCGAAGAGATGGTCGCCCAGTGTCGTGCGCATCAGCTCGTCTTTCTTCAGCTCTTCAATGGCTTCGCCCAGTGACCCAGGCATGGTGGTCATTTCCTGGCGCGCCGCTTCGTCAAGGTGGTACAGGTCTTCTTCGGTGGCGGGCGGTACGGGCAGGTCGCGCCGGATGCCGTCCAGCCCAGCCATCAGGATGGCTGCGAAAGCCAGGTAGGGGTTGGCGGCCGGATCGGGGCAGCGCAGCTCGATGCGGCTGGCTGTGGCCACACGCCCGGGGCTGACCTTCGGTACGCGGATGAGTGCTGAGCGATTCGTGCGCGCCCAGCTCAGGTACACAGGCGCTTCATAACCCGGCACCAGTCGCTTATAACTGTTGACCAGCGGCGCGATGATGGCTGACATACTGCGGGCGTGCGCCAGCTGCCCGGCGATGAACTTCTTTGCCACGTTGCTCAAGCCATACTCATCATGCGCGTCGGCAAAGACGTTTACGCCATTGCTCCACAGTGACTGGTGCGTGTGCATGCCATTGCCGTTGATGCCGGCGATGGGCTTGGGCATGAAGGTGGCATAGATGCCATTGCGCTGGGCTACTGCCTTCAGCGTCATGCGCAGAGTGACCGCATTGTCAGCCGTGCGCAGCGCCTGGTCGTATTGGATGTCGATCTCGTGCTGACCGATGGCGACCTCGTGATGCAATGCCTCGACTTTTATGCCGAAGTTTTGGAGTGCCGTGACCATCTGACGGCGGATGGAGTGCGCCAGGTCGGTGTTCGCATCGAAGTAACCAGCCTGGTCGTGCGGAGTGAGCGGAAACAGATCGCCATTCGGTTGTGGCTTGAGCAGGAAAAATTCCAACTCGGGGCCGGTGTAGTACTGGTAACCCATCTCCGCCGCGACAGCCAGCGCGCGCTTAAGCACGTAACGCGGGTCGCCTTCGAACGGTTCGCCGTTGGGAGTGTAAACGTTGCAGATTACGCGAGCGTTGGGCGCATCGGTGTCCCAGGGAATCACGGCAAAGGTATCCAGGTCGGGGTTGAGCAGCATATCGCTCTCGGCGATGCGCGCAAAACCCTGGATGGATGAGCCATCAAACCACATGCCGTGCTGCAGCACCTCGGGCCAGACGCCAACAGGAATCCCAACCGTCTTCACGATACCCATGATGTCGGTGAACTGCAGATTGATGAACTCGACTCCCGCGGTGCGAATGATCTCCTCGACTCGCTCGATACTGGCGGAACTGTGTTCCATAGTCGCAAAACCTCTGTTTTTTCAATTCCTAATTAAAGATGCGGCAATGATATACGATGATGGAGGGAAAAACTGGCCCTCCGGGGTAGAAACCCAGAGGGCCATAGCTGTGATGCCAGAGATGTAGCTACGTGTTCCTTACTATCGACGAGACAACGACGATTGGCGGACCGCTGACCTTGATGCGACATCTATGTACCGCGATGAAGTTCAAAACAGCTGCGATGTTCACAACAAATCGTGCGTGTGACAACAGTGAGCTCTGGTGAGGTCGAAGAAGCCATGACGAGCAACAGCGTATTCAGTTCTGTATAAAGCGAGCGCGATGTGCCCGATGAATCAGTTATGAACGACGAAGAAGATCAACGATGAGTGCTATGCATTACGATGACCAGGATGTAACAGCGACTGCGGTATTTGTCTATATTACAGTGCAACCATAACACGTAGCTACAGGTCGCAATTTTAGCATTTTTTTAGGCAGGGGATAGTAATGGAATTCCCCAACAGTCGTGACAAATGTCACTTTAATCGCAGCGGGTACATGATGTGGTACTTTAACCTGGTGGAGGCTCGTTGAACATCACCAGCACACGAAATGTGCCAGGTGCGGTGGCTTTGCGGAAGGCCAGGTCCACTTGCGAGAAGGAGATACACTCGCTGATGAGAGGGCGCATATCCACCTGCCGGTGCGAAATGAGCGTCACCGCCTGAGCGAAGCTGGCACGGGTGTGGCCAAAGAAACCAGCGATCACCAGTTCACGATAGTGAATATCATTAACCGTAAGCGGCAAAGGTCCGTCGGGGTGCATGGAACCATACAGGCTCAGCCATCCTCCCTTGGCCAGACTGTGCGCCGCCTGTTCGATCGCAGGTGCTCCGCCCGCCGTGTAGAAGGCCGCAGCGGCACCTACTCCCCCTGTGCATACGCGGGAATACTCGTCCAGAGGAACCTGAAACGGGTCGATCACCCAATCGGCACCATAGGAACGCGCCACAGACTGGCGATGTACGTCGGGCTCGCTTACCAGCACGCGAGCACCGCGCAGCTTGAGCATTTGCACGTGCAGCAGCCCCATAACACCTGCGCCCTGCACGATGGCGACATCGCCCAGGCGTAAGGGAGGCCCCTGTACACTGCGCACCACGCACGCCACGGGTTCGGCCAATGCCAGCTCACACGCCCAGTGTGCCGTGTCCGCCACAGCAGGTGTCTCCGGCTTGTAGACCTGGTAATCCCGTGCGATGACGTACTCGCTCAAACCCGCTGGACCGGGGATGGCGCCAGGTAAGACTCTGCTGTTGTTGACGCACAGGTTATCCATGCCGCGCCGGCAGTAGTAACAGGAGCCACAGCGGGTAAGGAGCGCCAGCGCCACCAGGTCGCCTTCTCGCGCATCGGTCGCGGCGTCCGGGCCGACCTGTATCACCTCGCCTGATACCTCGTGACCGCCCAGGAACGGATAACTTTCTGGCGGGCTGCCGCGGTACAGGCGCTGCTCGAGGGTGCATAGACCTACCGCGTGCGTCTTCACCAGCACCTGCCCTGGCTGCAAGACGGGTAACGGAAAGTCACGAATCTCAAGTTGTTGAGGGCCGGTAATAATAACGGTCTTCGTGTTCATGTTGGGACCTGTAGTAATATTCCTCGGCGAGCACATTTAGTGGAGCCTGTCAGTTAACCGTCCCATGAAGAAACGCTTGTCGCCCCGCTTTGTAGCTTTCGCGGTACTTCTGTTCCTGCACGCTGCACTGAGCATTGTATATTCACTGACCACGCCGCTGTGGGAGTCATATGATGAGACAGGCCATTACTCCTACGCACGGTACATCGCCGTGAATCACGCCTTGCCTCCACTTGGTTCCACTCTGGAACCCTACAACGAGTCTCACCAGCCACCGCTTTACTATGTCCTGGTCGCCCTGCCCATCAGCCTGGTGGATACATCGGACAACGCGCAACCCCGCTTCGCTGTGGGTGGCGGTGTATATGTGGTGCCTGATGAACGGATAGATGCCTTTCCCTATCATGGCACAGCACTCGCCCTGCGTTTAGGTCGCATGACGTCTGTGGTTTTGAGTACCCTGTGTGTTGCGATTACGTACCTGACCGTCGTCACCGCCCTTCCACGGCGGTACGATGTCGCACTGTTGGCGGCAGCTCTCTATGCTTTGTGGCCGCTTACCTTGTTCCTGGGCGGAACAATCACCAACGACATCGGCATGGCGTTTTTCGGCTCACTGACTCTACTCTTTACGGTGAGGCTGTGGGTCAGTCCATTGGCTGGCGCGTCTGCCTGGCGCCTCCGGCTGGATGGCGCTGCACTGGCCTTTTGCGTGGCAGGTGCCATCATGACAAAGGACTCCGCCATCGCCCTGTTACTATTTGGCACGGCCACCGTTGCACTGCTGATCATACGCCTGGTGCGTGCGGGATGGTGGCGCGTGGCGTTACAGGTGGCGCTATTCTATGTCGTTCCCCTGGTTGTGCTGGTGATCGCAGGCGGCTTCCTCTCAGAAGGCAGGAGCTTGCGCCAGTTCAATATGACTGCGAACTATACCTCTTATCTGGTGTCCGCTGGCGAAGCTACAACCGGTCCTGTGACTGCGTCACTGCAAGAGAAGATCAGCTTCCTCTTCTCGAACTTTTTCCGGTACGTCTGGCGGATCACGTTTGAGACACTGTTTGGCACGTTCGGATGGGGTCTACTACGCATGCCAACCTTATGGTATGACCTGGCCATCGTTGGTGTCGGGGTAGGCAGTGTAGGTGCAGCATGGTTTTCAATCAGGCGAAAGAAAACTCGTTGGCTCCCTCTGTCGCTTGTAATGATGCTAGGATTCGTGGCGCTCGCCCCAGGCGTACGAACGCTGACCAGCAGTAACCTCAGTCTGCTGAATGGGCGATTCCTGCTGCCCGGTCTGGGCGCTTTGATCATTCTGATGGCGGTTGGCCTGACAAGCCTGCCACGTCCGTTCGCACGCATCGCTACAACCTATACACTTGCTGGCATTGCTTTGGTCGGCATTATGTCACCATCGGTGGTGATCCTCCCCTATTATGCTAAGCCAGTGCTGCTTGATCCAGTAGCAGCCCCTGCCAGCATGCATGTAGCCGATCCGATTACCTATGGTGGCTCGATCCAGTTGCTCGGTTACACTATCCCAGAGGGCAAGATTTCGCGCGGCGATATCGCGACCATCCGGCTCTATTGGCGTTCGCTCCGTCCCCTGGCAAAAGATTATGCTGTGCGTGTGGAAAATTTCAGTCTGGATGGACGTTCATTTCAAAACGGGCTGAACTATACACCAGGCCATAGTGTGTTCCCCACCTCATTCTGGAAACCTGGCGATACGTTCGCCGAGGATTATTACCTGCCCGTCGGATTGGATGCTCCGGCTCCCACACTGGCGACGTTCAAGGTCACCTGGTACGATGCTAATCGGAATAACCCACTGGTACAGGACTTAACGCCCGTGTGCAAAGACGGCAGAACCTGCGACCCGAAAGTAGGCCAGGTAGCCGTGGCGCTCGATAGCACGGCAACGGCACAATGGTCCGGTAAACAAGCGCTCTATCGCCTGGGCGATCACATTGAACTGGTTGATTTTCAGGCGCCCCCGGTCGTACGCCACGGCGAGACGGTCACGCTGACGCTGGTGTGGCGCGCCAACGCAGCCGGGCTGCCCGCGCTCACCACCTTCGTGCACCTGCTTTCGGCAGACAACAAGATGCTGGGGCAAATCGATTCTCCACCCCGCAACGGCTTGTACCCGACCAATGTATGGGGCGCTGGCGAGATCATCCCTGACCAGTACAGTTTTCGGGTGGACCCGGCTGCAGCGCCAGGCGCATATCGCCTGGTGATTGGCATGTACGACTCCCGGACGGTCCAGCGAGTGCCGGCTTATAACGCAGGCGGAGCGGCATTGCCTGACGATACCATCACGCTGCTGAAACTACAGGTCCGCTAGAAGTGTCACTCCGGCATGAGCGCCAGCGCCTCGTCCACCGTTGCATCGTGGTGGATGATGGCGGCCACGGCAGCAGTCATGCGGGTCATGTCGGCAGTCTGCCAGATGTTGCGCCCGACGGCTACACCTGCCCCTCCCGCATCCACGGCGCCCCTGATCTTCACCAACATATCTTTTTCGCTACCCTGGCGGGCTCCACCCAGAATGACCACTGGCACGTACGTCCCCACGACGACCTGCTCGAACTCTTCAACGTAGGGGCATTTGATCATGTCCGCTCCCAGCTCAGCGCCGATGCGCGACGCCGCGGCGATAGCCTGCAGTGTGCGAAACTCAGGACCGCTGTCAAAACCACCCGGCACCATCTCGGCCAGCACGGGCATCCCCCATGCATGCGCCGCCTCCACCAGGTGCGCCAGGTTGTTCAGCGACACCTCTTCGTTGGGCACGCCAGGATAGGCACACACAGCCAGCGCATCCGCCCCCACGCGTAATGCCGACTCGACGGTGAACTGGATGCTGCTGGGTCCGCGGCCTTGATTCAGGCCGGTACTGCCACCGTCGGCACGCAAGATGAGCCCCAGTGGGGCGAGTTCCTTCGCAAAGGCGCGCGCCACACCATAGGTCGTGAGTACGGCGTCAGCACCGCCGGCGATGATCTTTTCGATGGTCCGGCCCGGTTGCTCCAGACCCTTCATGGGTCCGTCCAGCGCGGCATGATCCATGGCGACGATCAATGTACGGCAATCGGCTTGCAGGATGTGATGAAGTCTGCGTGTCGTCATGAAGATCTATTGTAGACGCATCACTCACGCGTGGACGGGATCGTCGGCGACACTTCCGTCGCCCGTTGCGCACACGTCTCCCACATCATCACGTAATCATTGGCGGAACGAAAGAGCGGTGCCAGGTCCGCAGGTGTAAGTCCACTGTTGCGCAGGTCCTGCAGGAAGTCGGGCAGGAGTCCATAATGCGCCAGGCCATCGATGTTGATGTCGAAGTCGCGGCGCGGACCGGCCAGGTTGCGCACGAGTGGTGGATTGTCGCCCTGCATGGCGTCCCAGTGAGCCCAGATGTCCTGCACCTTGCGGATGAGAGCCTGCGTCTCCTCGTCCTCATCCGTACCCAGCAACGGCTGACTGGTACGCGCCAGGTAGGCGGCACGCCGCTCACGCGGCCAGTCGATCAACTCGTGCGGCGGCAACTCGGGCTTTTCTGCCGCCCACAGGCCCATGGCCAGGTTATCCACACGCTCGTTCACCCAGGACCAGGCATGGGCCATCAGGAACGCGTGCAAGCCCTCGCGAGGCAAATCGTCGTGCGGGTGCGGCTTGGTTGCAGGATTAAAGCCTGCTTTGAACATGGCAACAGCCTGCCAGATCTCGCGCTCCTGCTCGTCGTAGCCCCCTGCGCCGCTCGGCTCAAAACGAAACCAGCGGTAGTCACGCAGCGGCGTAACGTAGCGCACGCCATTAGTCTGGACATCGATCTCGGCGCGACGTTGCGAAGCACGGAGCGGGTCGTTGTGCGCGCCGTAGGCTGCCAATGTGCCAAAACGCGGTCCTGGCAAACCGGCCGCTCCATTCACATCACTGCCCATAGCCACGCCACGCCCACCCGTCTTGGCAGCCACATAAAGATAAGCCTGCGCCCATGAGGTGCTGGAGCCGGCACATGGATGAGGCACCTTGCCAACCAACTCCGGCATGGCTCGGCGCAGTCCGGCCATGTCGCCCTGATTCAACAGAGGTGCGATCACGCCGCCCAGCTTCGCAATGCGCTCCACCTGGTCGCCTCGCTTGCCGGCCTCATGCGCCACTTTATGCACGTCCTTTGTACCGTAGTGATGTGTTTGGTCAGGACCAAACTCCACGTCGGCAGAGAAAGCCAGGTCGCGAAACCAGGCATGTGACGAAAGCACCGGGTAGTGGGACAACTCAGCCAGTTCCAGGGCGGCGTCGAGCGCCTTTTGCGACATGTGGTCGATGTCGATCAGCATGCCGCGCTTCATCATTTCCTCCAACAGGATATGTCCGTAGGGGCTCAAGCCTCGCTGATTGGCATGACTGCTCAATCCCTCGGGCGCCTGAAGCGCTTGCCCCAGGCTTTGGATACCTGGCACGTGATCCACCAGAGTGTGGTGGTTCATGCCTCGCCCGACGGATAGCGGTTTGCCACCTCCCGCTACCGCGCGTTCAGTGTCTTCCCACACGTCGGCGCCGTCGTGGTCCAGACGGTAACGCACGCCTGTCTCCCAGCCATCCTCCACCGAGTAACCACTACCGGTGACGAAGCGGTTGGAGATTTCCAGGAAGCGCATGTAGATGGCCGTACCGCCGAAAGCATTGTCGGTGAGATGCACGGGGGTGATCTGGCGAATTCCTAATCCATAGAGCCAATCCAGTTCTTGTGAAATCAGCTCGCGCGCCTGATCGAGGTTGCCCTGACTGAGCTGCTCCAGGTCCTCCAGACGGCGCCAGTTGCCCAATGAGTCCACCTCAACGCCCAGGATAACGGCCAGGCGGTCATCGGCGATAATCTGTCGGGCTTCCTGGGGGGTGTAGGCGACTTGCAGCCAGCCACGCCCGTTATTCAGGTGAGCCACATACTCGGCGAATGCTTTCATGCCACTCACCTGTGCCTGAATGGCGCTGCGATCGTCGTAACTGGTGACGGGCTCACTCTTGGCAGCCAGCAGTTCGTTGTTGACGGCAAGGCATGTAATGAGCCGCAATCCCCCCTGGTAAGCGCGAAAGAGCCAATCGACGTAGGTCTGCTGATGCACCAGCGTGGTGAAACGTGGCCAGATGTCAAAATCCGGCCAGCCACCAGAGGCCGGATGACCGAACTCAGGATTAACGTTGAAGAGCCCACCGTGGATGGGAGCGCAGGAAGGAAGGGCAGCGGCCATGGCTTCGTCACCTGTATGGGCAGGATCATAGACCTTGCCCCAGAAGGCGTGTCCGCCAAAGGCCAGGTGGGCCATGAGGTGCGCATGCAGATCGGCGAAGCCCCACAGCGGTACACCTGTGTCGGCCGTCCAATAGTCGCCGCCCAGCGGCACGCGGTTCGTGATCGTTTGCGGATCAGTCATGCCCATCAACCTCTCCTACATGCGTTAACCTGGTTCAAGCGATAAGTTTTATGACATTGCAGCAACGCATCGAGCCAGGCCAGTAAAGGTACGGCAACAAAGGAGCAGTTCAGCAAGTGCACTCTCACGGCGTCAGGGCGCGTGCTGCTTCCTGTGCCCGGTGCGTCATTGTGCAGACCAGTATACCCGATGGGGTCCGGCTGAGAACCGCCATGGATGAGCTGGGATCACGAAGCAGCGACTCGTGACAGCAGGTACAGCGCCATCCACTGGTTCGTCCTTGCGCAGCTCTGTGAATCCTGCAAAGGTGTCCTGTGACAGCACCCGGCAAAAGTGCGTGACCATCAAATGCCACCTGCTGAGAGCTGCTTCTCACAGGACGCATTTTCATATTACCAGCACGTCATCTTTCTGCAGATGTGCCGGTTGGATGGCATAGCGCGCTGCCTGCGTCTCGATCCATTGCCTGTCTTCGACACGGCGCAGGTAGGGGTTGAAAAGCGATCCCACACACCAGATCACCAGGACCATGCCTAATACGACAATGATCAGGCCAGGATCAAAACGACTGGCCAGTGCGCCCATCAGGAAATTACTGGCTGGCCAGCTGAATTGCGCGATTAACCGGCGCACCGAGAACACCCGGCCCTGCAGTTCGTGCGGCGTCTGAATCTGCCAGATGGCCTGTGAGTGCGCGTTCATTAAGGGCGTCATGGCGCCGGCGATGCCTACCGCAGCGGCCGCCACAAATAACCCGAGCGAGGCACCGAAAAGCACGACCGCCAACCCTTCGACGATCATCGGAACCAGTACGCCGTAGATGCGATGCATCTTCAGGCCGCCCCATGTGCTGATGAACAGCCCACCCAGCACGCCACCCACACTAGCCACCGTCGTCACCAGGGCATAGGCTGTCTCAAACTGGAAACCGCGCGCGCTCCAGTCCGGTGCAAGCTGGAATTTGACGATCAGAGGCTGCAGGATTTCGGTGCCGCTTACGAAGTTGGCCACCGTGAACGTTCCCAGTAACCACAGGAACGAGCGGCGGTGCCAGATGTAGAGCCCACCCTCCCTTACGTCCGCCCACAGGGACTTCGTCTTGCCATCACTGCTCTGCAGGTCGGTGCGTTTCGGCGATGGGATAAAAAGGAACAGTGGCACCAGTGCGGCCAGGTAAAACGTCAGCCCATCGATGCCAATCGCCAGGATAGTGCCATCCGGAATGGCCGCCAGGAAGGTCGCAAAGGCTGGCAACTGCCCGCTGCGTGCCAGTACCGGCAGGGCAATCAATGTGGCTGCCACGCTAGGCGCGAGGATGCCCGAGATGGACCAGATGGTCTGCATCATGCCGTTGGCGCGCGGCAGGCGCTCCTCCGGCACTAACATGGCATACGACGTATCGAAAGCCGCACTGTGAAAACTGGTAATCGTGGAGCTGAGCACGCCGATGGCAACCAGCCAGAAGAGGGTGAGCTGATGTGTGGCGATCAAGGCCATGGTGAGTGCGCTGACGCACCCGCTCAGAAAGTCCATGCTCACCATGGTGCGCTTGCGGTCGTGGCGGTCCACAAAGGCACCGGCAATCGGCGCACCGAACACGACCGGAATGGCGAATGAGAGGTTCAAAGCCGAAAGCGACCATGCCAGTTGCGCCCTCTGCGATGGATCAGGGTATAGCACCGTGGTGAGATAGATGGTGATGGCGAAACCGGTTAAAGCGCTGCCAATTACCGAGATCGACTGCGACACCCATACGATGAGGAAGGTGCGCCAGCCATTGGGCGGCGCTTTATATGAAATGTGTTGGCTCATGATTTCCACTCCCGGTCTGTCACGGGGCACGACACAGCCGATGGCGTTAATCCCCAGCGCGGTCAGGCACCCGAATCATGGATCTCGCGGCTGTGATTCGTCTCTTCCATCTCAACGGGCGGCGACTTGGCGGCTTTGCCCTGCATGTAGGCAGGTGCCTTGAACACCGAGTAAAAGAAACCATACACATCGCCGTCGGGGTCCGGTGGCTCGGCCAGCAGATCGTCGACGAAGGCCTGCAAGCGCCTGGCATAGGCCTCCACTTTCGCCTGGCTGAGGCGGGCGTGCGGGAATCCCATGAGGGACATCGCACCTTTGCCTTCATCCTGCGCAAGGTTGGGCAGCGCTTCGGTGAATTCGGCGCGTAGTTTGGTGATGAAGTCCAGTGGTATTGCCTCGCCACTCACCTCGCGCGGAAAGTTATACTCGAAAATGCGCGCGGTTCGTGTGAAATAATTGGCAACGATGCCTCGCACCAAACGGCGCGCCATGATCTGCACCAGCCCAGCTTCCTCCAGCACGCTCAGATGGTGTCCGATGGCGCCAGGCGTCGCACCGAGACGGTCAGCGATTTGTTTCGCCGTGGCGGGCTGGTTCTGGATGATGCCTAGAATCCTGGTGCGCGTGGAATCGCTTATGGCTTTGAATTGCTGTAACGAATTGATGGCATAACGAGCTGGCAAATTCGGCATTATGACCGGAACGCTTTCCGGTAGCACGGGCGGAAGCTTTTTTTGCTTCGTGAGCTGGTTTTGGTTGCTTTCCGGTTGATCAGACATATGTGCTAAATAATATAAACATACTGTATATTACGAACGTACTGAAAAATTAGCACGTTATTGGTGAAATGTCAAGTGGGTGACGGCATGGTTCGTCTCGCGCACGCCAGGCGAGGAATGAATGCACGCCGCAGCAGGCGTAAGCATCGTACGGCAAGGCAAAACGCAATGCAGTAGCCTACTCGGCGTGGTTAGTTAAGCAGCGGCCGGCCGATCCGGTCCATTTCCGTATTGTGACGAAAAGATCCCGATGAGTGTCTCCTGGGGCATGCGGGCCGCTACAAAGCTGCAGTTCCTGGTGATCGCCTCGAAAACGCGATTCGCAATAATGCGGTGACCCAGATCGTTGGGATGGCAATGGTCCTGGTCAATAATCCAATCCACTCCTATTTCCGCCGCATATACATCCGCCAGGATCAGGTGATTCGCTTCAGCCAGTTGCTTGATCACCAGGTTGTAGACCTCCGTGACGTCATAATCGCTTTCCTCCCAATGCTCACACTGGTGATAGAACTCCTCATGCATGTAAAAGGTATTCAGCATGACGATCGTGGGGTCGATCTGAGCGCGAATTCGATCTATCAACTGCTGGTAGGCCCTGCGAAATGTTTTGGCCGGCGTCCCACCGCGCGAATCGTTTAGCCCATAGGAGAGGAATAGCAAATCAGGCCGGTAAGCGATGACGTCGTGGTCAACACGCTCAAGCGCAGAAGGTTTGGCTGAAAACGGGTAGGCCGGACACTCCGGGGTCAGTACATTACTGCCGATGCCCTGGTTGATGAGCTCTACACGAGAGCCCTGGAACTCCTCGAGCATGCCGGCGACCTGGTTCACCCAGCATTTCTCCTTGCTGGAGACGGAGTAGCCCCAGGTGGTGCTCTCGCCCAGAGCGACGATGCGCTGCACCGGATCATGACGCAAGTCCGCCTGTCGCTTAAACATGAGGTTCCTTACAAATGGATTTCTGGCTACCTGGCGTGCGATCGCTCAATTTGACAACATGATGGGCTTTCCGGTCGCCAGCGACTCATTGGCCGCCACGCTGATCTCGAGCGTCTTCACCGCATCGGGATAGGGAGATCGGATGAGCGAGCGATCACCCGAACTCACAGCATCCAGGAAAATACGATCCTCAAGCGTGAAGATATCGGGCTCGCCTTGAATCTCCTGTGCTGGCTGGCCAGTCTGATGGATCGTCACCGAGTGCTCCCAGCCGCTGAAGCGGCATGCCGTATTGTGAGCGTATAGGTCCAGCCACACACCACCCCCTGCATTCGAAGCTGTGCATGCCATCAGGTTCGCGACGCCGCCATTCCTCAGCTTGATGTTGACCACGGCGGAATCGTCAATCGTGTAGCCAGCGATGCCTGTGTTGAACCCCCGGCCCGCATAGGCAAACACCTCCTCTGCCTCGCCGCACAGGTAGCGCAGCAGGTCCACGGTGTGGGTCACCTGTTCCACGAATTGCCCGCCACTCTTATCTTTCTGAATCCACCAGTGGGTGATGGAGTAGTCCGGACCCGGCTTCGGCGAACCGCCGATCCACCCGCCATGCACCAGCACGGGCGGATCCTGAACGAGCAGTTCACGCACTGCATTGACGCTGTGGCGGTGCCGGTTCATGTAGCCCGCACAGGTCAGCAGACTGGTGCGTTCCACCTCGGCGGCCAGCTCGCGTGAGAGGCCCAGATTCAGGCCGACAGGTTTCTCGACGAAGAAGGGGATGCCCGACGCAAGAGCTGCGCGCTCGGCATCACCGTGGGCAAAGGGCGGTAACAATATATACACGGCGTCGACACCAGCTTCCTGGCACAACTTGGCTGGCGAGTCGTAAGCTTTGGCGCCGAACTGCGCCGCCATCGCATCAGCCCGTTCGCGTGCCACGTCGGCGAAGGCAACAATTTCGACGTCGCCCATGGTTTTCAGCGCTTTCGTGTGTTCACGGGCCATGCCGCCCGCGCCTATAAAGCCCACTCGCACTTTACTCATATGTCCTGTCATGAAAACACCTCCCGGTTGGATTCCATTACATGGTTTCAAGGAAAGCCTGATAAGCCCAGTCGTCCCATTCCGGCTTAACGCCAATCCCAACAAGGTCACTGTAGTTCTTGGCGATGAAGCCTCCATGAACCCCGCCGAATAGGCTCACCATCCGGCGTGCCGCGTCGGCGATGCGCCGGTGGTCGCCGGTAGGCAGCGTCTGCTGGATATCCACCGGCGAGAACAGGCACATGTGCAGGTTGTGGAGCTTATCCGCAAGGCGTTCGAGACCATACAGCTCAGGCTGATCAAACTGGAAACAATTGACACCCGTCTCCGCCAGGTCGTCCAGGATGGCCCAGTCATACCCGCACGAGTGCATGATGACATGCAGACCCAGGTGATGAGCCCGGCTGCACAGCCTCAGGTAGAGCGGCTTATAAATATCGCGCCACATGCTCGGGCTCACCAGCAGGCGTTCCTGCGTGCCCCAATCTTCACAGAAGAAAACGCCGTCGGCACCTGCCTGGGCAAATCGCTCGATCACCTGCTCCAGCAGCGTGGTAACGCGATCGTGCAGTTCGTCGACGCACTCGCGCTCCAGCACCAGGTCCTGCAGGTAAATCTCCATCTTGCGTAGATAGCGGCATATGGCAAACGGGAACCCCGGCAACGATGCCATATGGTAGTGCTCGTGGTCCTGTGTGAACAACTGGCGGACCGCCTCGTAGCGCCCCGGTGTGGCCAGGTCGGGGAGCTGGTACGCACGCAAGGCAGACCAGTCGGCGAGGGCAGGCTGCCACACTTCCCCTCCGCTACTCATGTCGCTGACACGATGCCAGACGTTGCCCCATTCGTCGTCATAGTACTCGATGTTGCCTTCCACCCAGCGGCGCTCACGCCACACAGACGATGGGCCGATGCCTCCCCAGCAAAAGTCGTCCCGCCGACCGCGATCGAAGTTCAGGCCAATCCGCGGCGGCTTTGTAAAGTCCAGGTTGCATCGCACGATATCCCGTGGGTTCATGGATGTTCACGCTTCATGGCATTGTACGCCGGCTGAGCCGCCCCGCGTATCTAAGCCGACGGCTGCGACGCCTTAACCAACGCGGGCTGGACCGCCTGCCGATGAGCCAGCCACAGCACCCCCACGCTGAGCGCCGTCAGAATCGCAGCGGTGGGGAAGATGGCAAAAACACTGCCACGCGTTACCAGGCTGCCAATCGCCGGCCCCAGAGTACCGCCCAGGTTCAGCGGCAGATAGGCAAACGACATCACCCGCCCGCGTACATCGTCGGAGGCCGAACTGGAGAGCACGGTGAATGAGATGGCAGAGGTGGCCGACACCAGCCCATTGATCAGCGCCCAGGCAACGCCGAAACCCAGCAGGCCAGTGGTGAGCAGCGGAAGCGGCCAGAGCAACACGGCCAGACCCACACCGGCGAACAGCACGCGCCAGCGCCCGATTTTATCAGCCAGTGCTCCCACCAGTGGACTGAGGATAAGCGTAGTGACTCCCCCAGCACCCAGCACCACACCCACTGCCGTGGCTGGGTCGGGTCCTTCGTAGCGTGCGACGATGGCCAGCGGAGCATAGGTCATGACGAGCATCCAGCCGGAGTACATCAGGAACATGGCTATGAAGAAGGTGCGCAGGCGGGCAGTCCGGACGATAATGCGTACCGACTCCGCGGCCATCCCCAGTAGCGGGCCACGGTTGGTGCCGCGGAAGTTGTCGCGGTAGCCCAGCGCCATGGCCAGGACGACGATCAGCATGAGAATACCGTTGGCGACCAGTAACGGAGGGAAGCCCTGCCGGTCCATGATCGCCCCGCCGACGAGTGGCCCAAGAAAGGCGCCCAGGGGCGGGGCGCCGTTCAGAATGGCAAAGGCCAGGCCCAGGCGTTTCTGCGGCGCACGCTCAGAGAGGGTGGTCATCATCAGGCCTGTGTTGCCCAGCGCCAGGCTGCTGATGCTGCGCGCGATGACAAAGACCCAGATGTTGCCTGCGATGAGCATGCCAGCGATGGCGATGAGGTGCACCAGGTAGGAGCGCACGATGATGGGCTGGCGCGCGTAGCGATCGGCCAGAGAGCCCCAGAAAGGTAGGAAGGGGATGCCGACGAGGCCTGTTGCCGCGCCGATAATGCCGACCCAGGTGGGCACGTCGGCCGGGGCGACGCCAAGGCGCGGCAGGTAGAGTGGCGTGAAGGCGCCCAGTTGGCCAAAGAAGAACACCTCGAAGAAGCCGGCAGCCGTAAAGAGCGCCAGCAGCCAGACCCAACTGGACGGCCTGTGCAGACGGACATTTGACATCATGATCCCCTATACATCGGTGGGGTAATAATAATGCGCTGTGTGCTTATGCGCACTTACAATACAATCCTTTCGGAGCGAACGATTCATCCATGTTCAGGGAAATCAGAAGAAATAAGCAGAAGCTGTCAACGGAAGCCACCGTGGACATATTGATCAACGGACGCTTCGGCGTCCTGGGCGTGAGTGGTGACGACGGTTATCCGTACACGGTTCCGGTAAGCTACTTGTATGAGAACGGCAAAATCTTCTTTCATTCTGCCAGGGAAGGACATAAGCTGGACGGAATCAAGCAGAATGAAAAGGTATCGTTCTGTGTAGTGGATCGAGAGCAGGTCGTCCCCGAAAAATTCGCAAACCTGTACCGAAGCGCCATCATCTTTGGCAAAGCAAAAATCGTCGCAGATGACGCCACCCGGCAGCATGCCCTGGAGTTATTTGTGCGTAAGTATTCTCCGGGTTACGAAACAGAAGGCGCGGCTGAAATCGCCAGGGAATGGAATAAGGTCTGTGTGGTGGAGATCGCGATCGAACACATGGCGGGGAAACAGGCCAAGGGTCTCGTTTAGAGGCTCGAAGTTCGAGGCTCGAGCTTCGGGCTAAGCCTGACATTCCAGGGTCCCGTCTCGCCATGAGGAAAAACCGCCCGGCCATTTATCGTGGCCGGGCGGTTCACAACTTCCCCGTATCCAGTGCGTTTACTCGCTGGCTAGGATTGCATCAACTGCTCAAACAGTGGGCCATCGTCAGGCTTCTCTTCACCGCCCTTGACCAGAGGAGCCGCCTCGACCTGCACCACCGGCTTAATCTCAACATTCTCGGCCGTGCCGGCCACTTCTTCCACCATTACAAAGTCCAACTTGCCATCGACCAGGCCGATCAGGATCTTCGAGTTATCAAGGAATTTGCCCGAAAGCAGACCGTCGGACAGTATGTCTTCCACTTCATTCTGGATCACCCGGCGCAGCGGGCGCGCTCCATAGTCCGGATCGAAGCCCTTCTGAGCCAGATAATCTTTAGCCGGCTCAGTCACCTCGATATGAATATTATGGTCCGACAGCCGCTTCTGCACCTTATTCAGCTCGAGCGTGACAATTCGGCCGATATCCTCGCGCGAGAGCGGGTGGAATACAATCGTGGCATCCACGCGGTTCAAGAACTCAGGCCGGAACAGCCGCTTGAGCTGTGACATCAGCTTGTCCTTCATCTCGTTGAACGACTGCTCGGCATCCTTGGCATCCTCCTTGCGCGTCTGGAAGCCCATGCGCGTCTCGCGCTTGATCATCTCTGCGCCGACGTTGCTGGTCATGATGATGCAGGTATTGCGGAAGTCCACCTTGCGCCCACGCGCATCGGTCAGGCGGCCTTCCTCCATGATCTGCAACAGCATATTGAAAACCTCGGGATGGGCCTTCTCAATCTCGTCGAACACCACGATGGTGTAGGGGCGGCGGCGGATCGCCTCCGTCAACTGGCCCGCGTCGTCATAACCTACGTAACCCGGAGGTGCTCCGACCAGGCGGCTGACGGTGTGGCGCTCCATGAACTCGCTCATGTCCAGCACCAGCAATGCATCTTCACTACCGAACAGAAACTCGGCCAGCGCCTTGGTCAACTCGGTCTTGCCCACACCCGTCGGTCCCAGGAAGATAAATGAGCCCATCGGCCTGCGTGGGTCTTTCAGACCCACGCGGGAGCGGCGCACCGCCTTGCTGACCGCTGTAATTGGCTCGTCCTGGCCGACGATGCGCTCGTGCAGCGCCTCTTCCAGGTGTAACAGACGCTCGCCTTCAGAGCCCGCAATGCGCGTCACGGGCACACCCGTCCACATCGACACCACCTCAGCGATGTCATCCGGCCCGACGACGGGCCCCTCTGTATTCGGGTCGAAGTTGGCCCGCAGCGCCTCGATCTCCTCCAGCGCAACCCGCTCGCGCTCGCGCAGAGACGCTGCGTCGTCGTAGCGAGCCTGCTCCATAGCCAGGTTGCGTTCCTTCTGCACCTCGCGCAGCTCCTTGAAGGCGCGTTGCAGGTTGACCGACTGCGGCGACTTGTACATTCGCACGCGTGCGGCGGTCTCGTCAATCAGGTCGATGGCCTTGTCGGGCAGGAAGCGGTCGGGCACGTAGCGCGACGAAAGCTGTACCGCCGAGATCACCGCGTCGGGCGAGATGCGCAGCTTGTGATGCGCCTCGTAAGCGCCCTTTACGCCCTGCAGGATTTCGATGGCCTGGTCAGGCGTCGGTTCCTCCACGTAGACCGGCTGGAAACGGCGCTCCAGCGCGGCATCGCTCTCGATGTGCTTGCGATACTCGTTAAGGGTGGTCGCACCGATGCATTGCAGCTCGCCGCGTGCCAGGGCCGGTTTCAGAATGTTGGCCGCGTCCACGCTCGACCCGGCTGCCCCCGCGCCGACGAGCATGTGAACCTCGTCGATGAAGAGAATCGTGTCGGAGGACTTCACCTCCTCGATCACCTTCTTCACGCGCTCTTCAAACTGGCCGCGATACATCGTGCCGGCCACGAGTGAGCCCACGTCGAGCTGCATTACGCGCTTATTAAGCAGCGGCTCGGGTGTCTGCCCCTCGATGATGCGCTGCGCCAGGCCCTCCACGATGGCCGTCTTGCCGACTCCCGGCTCGCCGATCAGGGCGGGATTGTTCTTCGTGCGGCGAGATAGGATTTGGATGACGCGCTCAATTTCCGTCTGGCGACCAATGACTGGGTCGAGTTTTCCCTGTTCAGCCAGCGCCGTCAGGTCGGTGGCCAACTGGTCCAGGGCAGGCGTCTTCACACGTTCCTTCTTCTGTGTCACAGGCCCTCCGCCAGCGGGCTTGTTTGCCTCGGGTTGCTCTTGTTGCACGGCCCGCAACGTCTCACGTCGTATCCGGTCGGGCGTGAGGCCCAACTGCCTCATCACATCAATCGCCACACCATCCCCCTGGCGGATCAGCCCCAGAAGCAAGTGTTCGGTTCCAATGTAGCTGTGACCCAACCGGCGGGCCTCGTCCACCGCATACTCGATGACTTGCTTGGTGCGCGGTGTCAGATCCAGCTTGCCTGGAGACGCCCGACGCCCCGCGCCGGTCATGCGCTCCACCATCTCGGCAACGCGCTCGGGTTTGGCGCCCAAGTCGCGCAGCACCCGGCCGGCAATACCATTTTCCTCGCGGATCAAGCCAAGCAACAGGTGTTCGGTCCCGATATAGTTATGAGAGAGGCGTTCGGCTTCCTCTTGTGCAAGAGTGAGCACGCGCCTCGCTCGTTGCGTAAATCGCTCTAATTTGTTCGCCACAGCGTACCTCTCTTTATGCAGAGCCCGGACGTGTTTTCAATAATGATGGAAATACATGTGCCCCTTCGCCCTTGCATCAAACTTATCATACACCACCCATCATGCCCAAAATGACCTGCCACCATCCCTTTCACCTATTTTTTGGCTTCTGTATGGGCGCCTGCAGGTTAACTTTATCCGTGTCATGTTAAAAGTATATGAATCCGCCTGGCAGGTCACATTAGCGTTGTAATAGAAAACAAAGACGGCGTCCCGTCTGTTATGAAGGGACGCCGCTGTGGGGACTTTTTCCGGCGGAGTGTTTCTTTAAAAACCTTCCGGCGGCGCCTGGCCGGCATCCTGCGTTTCAGTAGGTGCCGCACTTACCGGTGCGGCATCAGTGGGTGCCTCGCTTACCGGTGCGGCATCAGCGGGTGCCTCACTGGTCGGTGCATTTTCGTCGGCGGGCATCTCCGATTGCCAGTCCATATCGGCATACTCCGCCCAGCTTACACGCTTCAGGCTTAGCGCAATTCGCTTCTGCTCAGGCTCCACACGCATCACGCGCAGGGTCACGAGCTGACCTTCCTTAAGCACCTCACGCGGGTTTGAGACCATCTTGTCACTCAGCTCGGAGATGGGAATGAGACCTTCGATCGCCTCATCGTCCTTCAGACGGGCAAAGGCGCCGTGCTTCGGATGCAGCTTGATAATCTCAGCTTCCACGAGCTGCCCTGGGCGATATCGCTTGTCCAGCTCAGCCCAAGGGTCGGTTTGGAGGGCTTTCAGGCTCAGACCGATGCGACCCGAGTCGCGGTCTACACTGATCACCTTCACCTTGACATGATCGCCTTCCTTGACCACTTCGCCAGGGTGCTTCACGCGCTGATACGATAACTCGGACAGGTGAATCATTCCATCGGCGCCGCCCAGATCGACGAACACGCCAAAGTCCTTGACGCTGCTCACCTCGCCTTCGACAACGGACCCGATAGCGATCTCGTTCAGCAGTTTGTCCTTTTGCGCAGCACGGGCTTCCTTGGAGGCAGCGCGCTCGCTGAGAATCAGGCGATTGCGCTCGCGGTCGATCTCGATAACCTTGACATAGGTCTTCTGGCCCACCAGCTTCTGATAGCGCTGCTCTGGCGGCTGGGTTTCATCGCCCATCATGCGCTGATGCGACAAACTCAGTTGCGACGCGGGCACAAAACCACGCAGACGGCCAATCTTTACAATGACGCCGCCTTTATTAAATCCGGCGATGTGGCTCTCCAGCGCTTCCTGCTTATGGTACAGCTCCTCGGCCGATCGCCAGTCGCGTTCATTGATGGCGCGAGCCAGTGACAGGACCACATTCCCGTTGCGGTCTTCGGGGGTGACGACATAGGCGTAGACTTCCTGCCCGACTTCCAAAGTCTGACGGAAGTCTCGGGGCAGGGCTTCCAGTTCCTTGCCCGAAACGATCCCTTCCGACTTGGCGCCCAGGTCAATCAGGATTTCACGATCACTGATCGAGGCAATGTGGCCCGTCACAAGCTGGTTCTTTTTCGGCGGGTCGTAGCGCTCGCTGCGGGCGAGATAATCACCCAGCGATGCAGCGAAATTGTCATCCCCTTTGGATTCGGTGGGCGTATCGTTTCCGGGGATCTCTCGGCTCTCCATACTTAGGTGTGTATCCTTCGGCGTAAGATGGGGCTTATTATACCTGATGTTTGGGTCAACTTAAAAACCATCGCTTCGCCTACGCCCAGCCTATAATGAGCGCATGGAAGCACTGGAACAACGCATTCTCACCGAAGGCCGCAACTTGGGTCAGGGCATCCTGAAGGTAGACTCATTCGTGAACCATCAAGTGGACCCTGCCTTGATGCAAGCCTGCGGACAGGAATTGGCGCGTGTGTTCAAAGACCTTCGACCCACCAAAGTGCTCACCGCGGAGATCAGCGGCATCGCGCCTGCGCTCATGACGGCGCTGGCGCTGGGCATTCCAGTTGTGTACGCGCGCAAGACCAAGCCCATCACCATGCCTGACACGGTATTCCTCACCACCGCCCCCTCACACACCAAGAAGCACGACGTTGACATTATGGCATCGCCGGAATATCTGCAGCCAGGTGAGCGTGTGTTGATTGTGGACGACTTCCTGGCCACAGGGCAGACAATCATGGCTCTGGCACGCCTGGCACGAGCCGCCGGGGCGGAGGTCGTGGGGGTAGGTGCGCTCATCGAGAAGTCGTTCGAAGGCGGGCGCGAGTCATTGCGGCAGCTTAGCGTGCCCGTGCGATCACTAGCCGTCATCAGCGACATGCGCGGCGGTCATTTCACATTCGACCACCGCGAGCAATGAGCACAGAAGTCAGACTTCCTAAAGAAGTCTGACTTCCTCGCTCATGTCCCCTCATGCGCATCTCCGTTGTCTTCACCGTGTTGAACGAAGCCTCCTCATTGCCGCGCCTGCTGGACTCCCTCGCCGCTCAGACGCGCTTGCCTGATGAGGTAGTGGTCTGCGACGGCGGCAGCCACGATAGAACGGTCGAATTGCTGCAAGCCGAGCGACGTCTGCCCTTGCGCATAATCGAGTCGGCTGGAGCGAACATTTCGCGCGGACGGAATTTGGCTATTGCGGCTGCCACCGGCGACGTCATCGCTTGCACTGATGCCGGTGTCACATTGGATCAGAGTTGGCTGGAAACGATCACGC
>JAJYKL010000117.1 GCA_021788625.1 Chloroflexota bacterium | reverse complement strand
GAGCGTGAAGCGCGCGCCCGGGCGAGACACGCGCGCGGCTTCGTGCAGGATGGACGGGTAGGCCGCGACGTTCTCGGAATGCGAGCCCACCAGGTGGCCAAAGGGCAGGTCGGAGGCGAGCGTGTTCACACACGCATCGGGCAGCGGGAGCGCGCGTGCATCGGCCAGCAGCAGGTCCGCGTGCTGCGCGAAGCCGGCGGCGTGCAGGTTTTTGGCCGCGCAGGCCAGCGAGCGCGCGTCCAGGTCGAGGCCAATCGCGCGCCTGACCCGACCTGCGGCCAGCCGCTCCACCAGCAGCGTGCCCGACCCGCACGCCAGGTTAAGAAATATGTCGTGCCGTGCAGGATGGATCAGGCGGATCATGGCTTGCGCCACCGCCGCGTTGAGTGCGCCTTCGAGGTTGCACACGCGCCAGGAGCGTGTGGCGAGCGGACGCGGAGAGAGCCGCACCAGCACCTGCCAGCCTCTGGCCGCAGACGGTAAACGCGAGGGAGCAGGGCGAATGCGAAGCAGCAGGTCGCCTTCCAGTCCACCCACGGTCAGGCTGGTGCGCCGCGCCAACTCGTCACGCAGGCGGACCATCACCGAGGATTCGGATCCTGCGGCATTAATGTGGAGCGATGTGAACGCACTGCCCGGAAACAGGTCGCGCACCAGCTCGATCATGGCAAGTAACCTGCGGAAGTGCTCATCACCGAGCAGTGCCTTCGGCCGGGCTACCATGAAGGTCTGTACCAGAAAGACAGCCTGCACCGTGCGCAGCGTCAGCAGGGTGCCTGGGTCGCCCGTGCAGTTGAACGTGATCGCGCCAGGCGCGATATGGAGATCCGAGATACGCTCTTTGAGACGGGCGAGCAATTCGTCGCGCGCCATCAGTTCCAGTCCGGTTGAAACGTCCGCTTCAAATGTGTGAGGCTGCACCTCCACCGGCCGCAAAGCGGCGGCTCGCAGGCGGGTGGCTGGAGCGCGCGAACGGCGCAGAGGATGCATAACTGATGATAACACTGGCTCATGAACGCAGCTCACCAATGCCGGCGGCAATGCCGGCGGCAATGTCTGCGCCAATGCCGGCGGCAATGTCTGCGCCAATGCCGGCGGCAATGTCTGCGCCAATGCCGGCGCCAATGCCGGCGGCAATGCTGTAGCGCCATCTCATTAATGCCCAGAGCGGATGCGTAGCGGGTGCAGCGTCCTGTCGTCGCGCCTGCTCCGGTGCACGGCTTCTGCTTTGACCTCGCGTGAACACTGTCTTCCCGTCCGGCTCATCTCTGTTGGCACGCCACCCAAATCCAGCGGTCCAGTAAACAGGTGTGCGCAATATGCACTCCGGCATGCGCTGGTCGACCCAGTCGCAATCGTGAGGCACTCTGCGGTCTGCAGAGACGATGAGTCCGCGCAGATGCAAGGCAGCGGGACCATGCGCGAGGCGTGATTGAATCCGTTCCCTGGGCGTTCCACAGCAAGGGGCCGCACACACCTGACATAGACGATAATAACGCTGATGAGCGACCCGACTACCTCATTACCATCTGCTCTCACCCTGGACGCATGGCTGTCGCAAATCAGCACATGGGTCGCCGCACGAGAATACGACCAGGCAATCAGGCGTTGTGGCGAGTTGCTCACCGTGTACCCCGACGCGGTACGCGTAATACGTATCCAGGCTGGCACCTTCGAGTCAGCGGGTGATCTGGTGCAGGCGGCCGCAGCCTATCGGCGAGTGCTGGACATCCTCCCTGCTGACGAGGGCGCCTTGCTGGGTCTGGCGCGTTGCCTGGCTGCTGGCGGACAAACGCGTGAATCTGCTTTGCTGGCCCTGCAGGTGCTGGACTATGATCCGCGCAACGTTGAGGCGCTTAGAATCGAAGGCGGAGCCGCACAGAACGACGGCATGATCTCGCGCGCCCGGTCGCTGATGCGCGCAGGCCTCATGCATCGCGCCATTGCGCTGATGCGCCGCATGAACGAAGCGGAACCGGATCGCACCGATGTGCAGGTGCTGCTGGCTGAGATGTTTTGGCATAGTGGCCTGCCCGTCACAACGGTGGGATTGTGCCAGGCAATCGTCGATAAGCTGCCTGATTGTCTCAATGCACACGTTATTCTTTCAACCGTGTGGGCACAGGCTGGCAGCCCGGACCTTTCGGCTCTGCATCGCCACGCCGTTGAGTGTGTTGATCCCGACTTCCGGCAAACGCATGCGTGGTTAGGCGACCGCTCGCCGTTTCCAGTGAGCGACGTGCTGACCCAGCCTGGCTCGGCCACTCCTCCGGCTCCGGTGTCCGAGTCTGGCGGTGCGACAGCGCCAGGCAATGCACAGCCAGAGGACGAGCACGCCCAGGCTTCCTGGGTGGATGAGTTGATGGCAGCCGCGGGGCCGGTGATGCCCAGTGCCGGAGCGCCGGAGACGGGCCAGCTGGTACAGGCAGGCATCAGAGAGAGTGAGCTGGATATGTATGCCGGCGCGATTGCCGGTGCCGGTGACGTGGCGCCTCTGGAATGGACGCCGGCGCAGAACGACGAGTCAGCGGCTGCGTCAGACGCCACAGACGATGGTTTGCCGGATTGGATGCGCGACCTGCAGTTGCGCGCCGCGCAACATTCCAGCACAGAGGTGACGGATGCGCCGGCCGATGCAATCCACAGGGACTGGGCGCCTGCTAGCGGTAATAAAGCGCCGGAAGAACAATCACCGGGCGTTTTTACACCAGGCGCTAGAGCGTCAGGCGCTGGCACGCCAGATGTTGGCATGCAAGATGCTGGCATGCAAGATGCTGGCATACCAGATGCTGGCAAGCCAGATGCTGGCAAGCCAGACGTTGGTACGCCGGACTCTAACACGCTGGAGGCCACGTCGCCGAGCGTGCAAGCAGTGGTCGACTTGCCGCCGGGTACCGAAGCATCACCCCGCGGAGCTGTTAGTGATGAGCAACCGGTTATGCCTGAACTCTCAGCGCCACGTGAGGCGCCAGTGGTTGCTGCAGATGATGCGGTAGCTGCCATACCTGCGATGGAGGCTGAAGGTGCGCCTGTCGTGACGCCGCCAACAGGCTCCAGCCAAACACCTGTAGAATCCAGTCCTGCTGCTGAAGAAGCCAATGAGGTCGCCGCGGCTTCCGAATCGGAATCGCAAGCAACGGAGCTGTCTGCGGCGGCATTGCCTGGGGCTGGCGCCCGGCGTAAACCGCGCGGACGCCGGGTGAAGGTTAAGCCGCTCAGTGATGAGAAGCTGGCATTGGCGCGGAAGGCACTGGAAGCAGGTCGTTACGACGAAGCGGCCGGCCATTACGCCGCTCTGATCACGGCCGGCAAGAAACTGGATGTTGTACTGGCAGACCTGGACGTCGCCGTCCATGCTTATCCTGACAGGCAGCGTTTTCATGCTTTGCTGGGCGACATTTATACGCGCAAGGGCGATGTGAACGCAGCGCTGGCAGAATATCATCGGGCGCTCGAAAACGTTTAATGAATTGGAGATTGGAGATTGGAGAGGGGCTTCCGGTATGGGGAAGCGATCTGCAATCTCGAATCCCCAATCACAACAATGGTGAATGATGGAAAGAACACTGGTCATTGTCAAGCCTGACGGCGTGCAGCGCGCGCTGGTGGGAGAGATTATCAAGCGCTTCGAGGCGCGCGGCCTGCGAATCGCCGGGATGAAATTGATGCGGATTCCACGTGAGACCGCAGAGCGGCACTATGCCGAGCATAAGGGCAAGTCGTTTTATGAGAGCACCGTCGCCTATATAACATCCGCACCTGTAGTGGTGATGTGCCTGGAGGGACCCGATGCCGTGGCGGCTGTGCGTGCCACCATGGGCGCCACCAACCCGCTGAGCGCCCCGCCTGGCAGTATTCGAGGCGACCTGGGCCTGAGCATTGCGCGAAACCTGGTCCACGGCGCCGATAAGCCGGAGACAGCCGTCCGCGAACTGGCGCTCTACTTCACCGCAGACGAACTCATCAGTTATGAGCGCTCGGGTGATAAATGGCTTACGGAGTGACGGACGGCCAACCGATGGTGCGCACTCGCTTCGCACCTTCACCCACGGGTGAACTACACATTGGCAGCGTCCGCACGGCGTTATTCTCATGGCTGGCTGCCAAACACGCCGGAGGCCAGTTCTATATCCGTCTGGAAGACACGGACCAGGAGCGTTACGTTGCCGGTTCCACGCGGCGCATTCTGGAGACGTTCGATTGGCTGGGCATCCGTCTGGATGGCGGCCCCGACCATGCCACACTGCGACGAATGAAAACCGATGAGGACTACCCCGGTGCACTCGAAGATGGCAGCTACCAGGGCATTCCCGGGCCATTTATACAATCTCAACGCCTGCCGGTATATCAGCAATGGGCCGGGTGGCTCATCGAACACGGCTATGCCTATCGCGCCAGCGAGACAGCCGAGGAGATCGAGCATATGCGCGCCGAGGCGATGGCGCGTAAGGAGACGTTCCGCTTTCGCGAGGAGATGCGCCTCCGTACGGATGTGCGGCCTGATGAACCGCATGTGGTCCGCATGCGTATTGTGCCCCGCCAGGGCGTCACCCGCTTCCACGACCTGGTTAAGGGCGACGTGGCGTTCGAAAACGCCAACCTGGACGACCAGGTTTTAATCAAGGCCGACGGCTTCCCCACTTACCATTTGGCCGTGGTGGTGGACGATCATTTGCAGGGCGTCTCGCTCGCCCTGCGCGGCGATGACTGGCTCTCCAGCGCACCCAAGCACGTTCTGCTCTTCCAGTACTTCGGCTGGGACATGCCCCAACTGGCCCACGTACCGAACGTGTTGGGTGATGATAGCCGCAAGCTGAGCAAGCGTCATGGCGCGACGAGTGTGTTCGAACTGCGAGATCAGGGCTACCTGCCGGAGGCGGTAATCAACTTCCTGTCGCTATTGGGCTGGGCCCCCGGCGAAGGTGACGAGCAGAACGTGTTCACGATACCCGAGCTGATCAGCAAGTTCGACGTGAACCACATTGGCAGCTCGCCGGCCGTCTTCAGCCCCACCAAGCTCGACTGGCTGAACGGCGTGCACATCCGGCGCCTGAGCGAGGATGACCTGACCCAGCGGCTCATCCCCATCGTGCGCGAGGCTGGCATCGCGCTGGACACAGCGGAGCAGTTGGACAAGCTGCGCCGCGCCGTGCCACTGATTCAAGAGCGGATGAAGACGCTGCTCGACGCCGTTCCACTCATCGACTTCATGTTCTTCGACATCGCAGTACCCACCCGGGAAGCACTTACCGGCCAGAAAATGGATGAAGCAGAATCGCTCGAGGCGCTTCGACAGACGCGCGACCTGCTAGCCCAACTGCCCGAGTTCGAGAACGCACCCATGGAGCAGGCCATGCGCGCGCTGGCCGATCGCCTGCACCTGAAACCCAGGCAGTTATTCACCATCGTTCGCAACGCCGTGACAGGCAAGGACGTGACGCCACCGCTCTTTGGCACCCTCAGCGTGATCGGACGGGCTGCCACGCTGCAGCGCCTCGACCGGGCGGTTGGCGTACTCGAGCGATAAAGCAGCCCCTGTCGAAGATCATCCATCATCACGACTAAATCATGCAGGATTTCGCAACGTACACAATGATCGAGCAATCCGCCGAGGCGGTGCGAGCGCGGCTGGGTGCGCGCGTCAGCACCTTATGGCGTACACTCATCGTATTAGGCAGCGGTCTGGGCAGCCTGGCCGATGAGATCGAGTCGCCGGTGCATGTCCCCTACGTCGACATACCGGGTTTTGCCATACCCACCGTAGCAGGGCATGCCGGGGCATTTGTTTTCGGCACGCTGCATGACAGGCCGGTAGTGGCCATGCAAGGGCGCGTACACTTCTATGAGGGTTATGCAGCCTGGCAACTTGTGTTGCCGCTGCGCGTGGCGCACCTGCTTGGCGCGGACACAATGATCATCAGTAACGCCGCGGGCGGCATCCACCGCAGCTTTGCCGTGGGCGATGTGATGCTGATTACCGACCACATCAATTTGCTGGGCATGGTGGGACATAATCCCCTCATTGGCCCGAACGTCGACGCTTTGGGGCCGCGCTTCCCCAGCATGACCCGTGCCTACGACGTGGAGCTTCGCCAGCGCGCTTTGCAGGCTGCGTCGGATGCCGGCGTGGCACTGCGGCAGGGTGTGTATGTGGGCCTGGCCGGCCCGACGTTCGAGACGCCGGCCGAGGTACGCTTTCTACGCGCCCTGGGCGCGGACGCAGTGGGCATGTCCACCACGAACGAAGTGCTGGCCGCCCGTCACTGCGGCATGCGCGTACTGGGATTTAGCGGTATAACGAACATAGCACGGCTGGAACCCGACGAGGGCGAGCCGCCCTCCCACCAGGAGGTTCTGGAGGCGGGGCCAAAAATCGCACAGAAACTGCTCGCCGTGGTGAAGGGTGTCATAAAAGGGTTGTAGTGCATGGAAATCGTTCCACAACTCATTAGCCGTTATAGCATCGTGCTGTACGCCGTGTGCGGAATCGCGTGCGCCTACTTCGTGTTGACGGGTGTAGCGAGCTTGCGCGAGCTGCGGCGAGCCGTGTTCCGCCTGGAGCGCAACACCGTCGTGTCGCGCGCTGTGGGCGCGCTCCTGAAAGCGTTTTTATGCCTGATCATTGGTGCAGGGATCTACCTCGTCGCCGGGTTGGAGCCTGGCAAACCTGTCAGCAGCTCACTGCTCAGCGATGTCACCACCACGCCAGTCGACCTCATTATGCCAACCTCGATGGCCACCGCCGTAATTACTCCTGGCCAGGTTATGGCGAGCGCGACGCTGGCCAGTGCGGGCTTTACCCCCACGATCACCTTCCTGGATACTTCTACAGCACCCAACACCACCAATCCTGCGGATAGTGTGGCGCAAGAAGATGCGGTGACTCCGGGCAGCCAGGCGGAAGAATTACTGCCTGATTGCACCAACTCCAACGCGCAGATCATCCGGCCTGCTGCGGGCGAGAAGGTAACCGGTGCCTATGCCGTGCGCGGCACAGCCGCCGTGGAGGTGGGTGGCTGGTATAAGCTGGAAATTCTGATGCCCGGCACCATCCAGTGGGCCATGGTGGGCCGGGGAGACGGCAGCGTGATCAATGGTGTGCTGCTTGGGAATTTCAACGCGGGGAACTTTGCGCCGGGAGTATATCCATTCCGTCTGGTTCTCATTGGCGCGGACGGTGGGATACGCGCTATTTGTCGCATCCCGCTCACGATCGGGTCCTGAGGCTCGCGAGGTTCCCAAAACGTAACGCGCAAGGACAAGAACTTATGCACATCCGTCAGGCTGAACTCTCCGACATTGACACGCTCATCACGCTGGACCATAACTACGCGACAGATCACGTATGGCAGATGAGTGGACACGATGGGTCGAACGAGTATAGCGCCATCTTCCGCCTGGCCAGCCTGCCACGTCACACCCAGGTGCAATACCCGCACGACTCGCCCACGTTACGCCGGGTGTTGCATCGCTGCGACCAGGTATGGTTGATGATGGCGGATAACCTGCATGACATCCTGGGTTACGCTGGCATGGTGTCGATGCCGTGGCAGAACACAGGCTGGTTGCCCTGCCTGTGCGTAGTGCCCAGCGTCCGGCGAACGGGGATCGGCACGCAACTGGTACGCGCCGCAACCGCGCAGGCCAAAGCTGACGGCCTGCAGAGCCTGACCATTGACCTGCAAACCAAAAACTACCCCGCCACCCGCTTCTGCCAGAGTCGCGGCTTCCATTTTTGTGGTTACGCTGACAATTATTACAGCGCGCGCGACATTGCGTTATTCTTTACCTATAGAATCCGTTAATAGGCACACGGGCGCCCGATGATCCGATGACTGACCTGTTTGCTACGTTTCTGGGCGGTGTCACGCTGTTGAACCGCATCATCACCACCGGCATCCTCATCACCGCATTCGCATTGGTGATCTACATTGGCCTGTACAACTGGCGCAGTCAGATCGCACGCGCGTTTGCCGTGCTGCTGGTATGTGTGATCAGCACTTATCTGGGAGACCTGCTGGCGCAGCTCTCCACCCCACCCGTAGTCGACTGGCTGCGTTTCCAGTGGGTGGGTATTGCATTGATGCCCGCCGCCGCGCTGCATCTGTCGGATACGCTGTTGCGCGCCACAGGCGATACCTCTCCCATTCGCCGCAACGCCGTGAAAGCCAGCTATATCACCGGCGCCATCATTTTCCTGCTGGCGGCGTTCACGAACCTGCTGGCAGCGCCCGGTACCATCCAGCAGACCTTCACGCACCTGATCCCAGGGCTCCTGTTTTATGGGTTCAGTCTCTACTACTTCAGTTGTGTGGGCTGGGCCGCCTACAACGTCGTCGAGTCGCGGCGCCGGTCGCTGACGTCCACCAGCAAGCGGCGCATGACCTACTTCACACTCTCATTCCCTGCGCCGATGCTGGGCATCTTTCCCTACCTGATGGCCGTGGGCTGGCCTGCCTTCCTGCCTCTGATCATCGCCTGGCTCATCATTTTGATAGTCAATCTGGCCGTTGGCGCAGCCATCACATTGATGGGCTACACGGTGGCTTATTATGGCGCCAGCGCACCAGACCGGGTGATCAAGCGCCGGCTCATCAAATATCTGATCCGCGGCCCCATACTGGCTGCGCTGGTGATCACGGCGCTGGTGCTCTCCAGCCGTATCGAGAAGTGGATCGGCCTGCCAGGTGACTTTATCGGACTGATCGGCACCGCCACGATCATTTTGCTCACCCAGCTCTTCATCGTCACCCTGCAGCCCACCATGGATCGGTTGATCGCCGGCGAAGATGCGGGTGAGGTGAAGTATTTACAGCAATTCAGCGAGCGGCTGATGACCACCTCGGACCTGCGCCAGTTCATGGAGAACATCCTGGCCGCCTTGTGCGACCTGCTCCGTGCACGGACCGCATTCATCATGCGCATTGTCGACACCAATCCGCCTCCTGCACCCATGGGAGCCAGCACCGAGACGGGCACACCGGCTGACGAGCCGGTGCTGGTGTCGATTGGCAACGTCGAGATCAGCGCCCAACCCGGGGCCGTCCGTATGGCTCTGCTGCAGCGCAGCAGCAACGGGAAGTCGGCCGAGAGTGGCACCGTCAGCGGCACGAACGGCACAACCGGAGCGCCGGCTTCTTTAGCGGCCTCGTCTGACGCATCCCCCGGCACGGCGCACACGACTTTCGAGATCGAGCATGACTTCATCCTGTGGGACGGTTACTGGCTGATCCCGCTGCGTGCGCGCGATTCGGGTGAGGTGCTCGGTGTGATTGGCCTGGTAGCGCGCGCTTCCGAGCCGGACCTGACAGACGAAGAGCGCCAGGGCGTGGCCGTACTCGTGACACAGACGGCCCGTGCCCTGGAGGACTCGCTGAAGCAACAGCGCGCCTTCGAGGCACTGGAGCGCATCATCCCCGAAGCAGACGACATGCAGCGCCACATCGCCGAGACGCGCAATCCGGCTGCCCCGACGGTGGCCGACTTTGAGCTGGCGCCCGAGGGCTACGACGACTTCACACACATGGTGCGCGACGCGTTGAGCCAGTATTGGGGCGGGCCGAAGCTGGCGAACTCACCGCTCATCAAATTGCGCATCGTAACCGACGCCATGGAGGCCAACAACGGAAACGCCACCAAGGCATTGCGCGCCGTCCTGACACAAGCCATCGAGCGGCTGAAGCCCGATGGAGCGCGCAGCCTGACGGCCACGGAGTGGTTGCTGTACAACATCCTGGACTTGAAGATCCTGCGCAGCCAGCGCGTGCGCGATGTGGCGCGCCAGCTCGTGATGAGCGAGAGTGACCTTTACCGCAAGCAGCGCGCCGCTTTCGAGGAGGTGGCGCGCATCGTATTGCAAATGGAGCGCGAGGCGCGCAGCCGGCCCGATAAACCCATTGAAAAAGCAGCCGAGGGGACAGAGGAAATTCGAGAATAGAGAGGGGAGACGGGCGGCTGGCGTTTACGGACTGATGGATGGTGAGCGGCCACACGCTGGGCCCCGGGTCGCCAGCCTTAATTCTCAAATCGCCCGTCCCCCTTCACAGATCAGGGGTGGAAGAACTGGTACACCAGACCCATGGTGAGTCCATAGATGATGTGGAGCATGAGCCCGCCAAAGAAACCCATATTGCCATTCAGGTTGCGGAAATACAAGCCCGGCATGCCCGGACGCCAGCTCGATAGCAGGCCAAACAGGGCTCCGGCAATCAGCCAGTGCGCGATGCCGAAGAGTAACCCGATCGTCACATCGGGCGACCCAATGCCAGCCGACCATAGCGCCGCATAAGCGAACGCCCACCCCACCCCGATCAACAGGTGCGCCACGAAGCCGAGCGCCCGCAGGCGCGGAACGCCCAGCAGGTTCGCCAGCCAGCCCGCGAAATCCATCGGCGGCAGGTCCATGCGCGGTGCAACGGCCATGGTGATGCTCATGACAAGGGTGCTGGCCAGCCCGGCGACAGCCGCTCCGATAACGCTCAAGCTCATGTACTCTCCTCCTGCACACGACTCGGCCTGCGTTGGCGAAGCCGTGCGCTGATGTTACACTGCGGTCCGCCTGCCCTAAAGGTGAGCGGAGAATTGGACGACGAATTCCGGTCCCGCGCCGTAAGGTTGCACCTCGTAACCGCCCCAGTGGCTCAACACCTGGTAGCCGTGTTCGCGGACAAGCCGCTCGAACGTGTCCGAGTAGTAGCAGCGCATCATGATTTTAAGCACGACCTCTTCCACTCGCAGCCGATCTCGAGCACCACGTCGTCCGGCCTCACCCAGGTCGTGATGCTCTGACGGTACTCCTGCACGCCCCGCGCGCCCACGAAGACGGTGTTGAGCTTGATCTGCTTTTCGTTCGCCATGCTGTCCGCTACTGGGAAAAATTAAAGCGCCTGGATGCCGAACGCGCAAACACGCATCCAGCTCCCAGGCACACTAAGAGAAACCCTGCTGAGTTACAGCACCCGGCACAATCGGGCGCCTGATTTCCTGGCGGTGCCATGCGGTTACGCTCGCAGTTTATTCCCGTGGAGGCCACCAGCATGCGTACGCCGTTCTCAGCAAGAGAACGCGTCACCTGAGCGAAGTCCGTCGGGCCGTCTTCGATGAAAGTCTTATTGATGAAGTAGCCGCTGTACATCGGCATTCGTCCGGCGGGGTCAAG
>JAJYKL010000020.1 GCA_021788625.1 Chloroflexota bacterium | reverse complement strand
GAAGCCTCGCTCGACGGCTGGGACCTGACCGGCTCCACCTGCGGCAATGGCTCCGACTTCAGCCTGGCCCCCGGCCAGACCGTCACCTGTGTCTTCACCAATACCCAGCGCGGCAGCATCGTAATTGAAAAACAGACCATACCATCTGCTACATCTCAATCGTTCGTATTTGCACCGAGCTGGGCACCTACCTTTACACAAGGGACTGGCGTGTGGCGGACGTACAGCATGTTACAGCCTGGCTTGCTCTACTCAGTAACTGAAGTACCAGCTCCAGGGTGGGATTTGTCCGCTGCTACGTGCGGCGACGGGACAAACTTCACCTTGAACCCCGGCCAGACCGTCACCTGCATCTTCACCAATACCCAGCGCGGCCAGATCATCGTGCAGAAGAACACCCTGCCGAAGGGCTCCTCCCAGCTGTTCGCATTCACGCCCAGTTACGGCAATGGCTTCAACCTGACCGATGGCGGCTCCAATACCAGCAGCTGGCTACTGCCCGGCACCTACTCGGTGACCGAAGCCCCGCTCACCGGCTGGGACCTGACCGGCTCCACCTGCGGTAATGGCTCCGACTTCAGCCTGGCCCCCGGCCAGACCGTCACCTGTGTCTTCACCAATACCCAGCGCGGCCAGATCGTAGTCCAAAAGCTTACCTCACCATCCGGGTCACCTCTGGCATTTGACTTCAACGCTAGCTGGACAACGACGTACTTCACATTAACAGACGGTCAAACTACCAGTAGTGAACCATTACCTATGGGTGTCTACACGGTGAGTGAGACCAATATTCCGTCAGGCTGGGAGCTGGACCAGGGTACTACTTCGTGCTCAAATGGCAACAGTGTTAATAGCATCAACATTCAGCCAGCTGAGATCATCACATGCACATTCCATAACGTCGCTATCCCGATGATTCACATCGATAAGCAAATTGCCACATCATCCAGTGGACCCTGGATGGATCACCTGGATAACGTGTGGGTTGGCACGTCGCTCTGGTATCGTTTCATTATCACGAACACTGGTGCTGCACCACTCGATAATGTCACGGTAACCGATCCGATGCTGGCACAATGGCTTGGGTATGCAGCGGATTACATATTCTGCTCCGTCCCAGGCACTCTCGCTCCTGGCGCATCATTCACATGCCCTGCCGTTGGGCCTGTCCGTGCAACCTACACCGCTGGGAGCCAATCCACCAACACGGCAACAGTCCGCGGCTGCTTCGAAACACGCTGTACAACCGACACAGATACAGCGTGGTACTCGAGCCAATACTGGGCGTTTACTCCTGGCTTCTGGAAGAACAACACCTATCAATCGAAGAACGGACATGACGCATGGCAATATACAAACTACACCATAACCCAGCTCCTTAGCGACGTGTTCGTTGTTGCATTCAACAATGGGTGTTTGACTGAAGGACCACGCACCGGTGGCTCATTTGCGGATATGACGCTGCTAGACGCATTAAGCTTCTTGGGTGGACCTGGGAACAATGGAGCCAAGGAGATATTACTGCGAACCGGAGTTGCTTCACTGCTGAATGCATCGTTCCAGGAAAAGATGAACGGTGGGACAACCGTCAATGGCATTGTGTACTATCCCTACACATCTGCTCAGTTGATTACTATGATCGACACGGCTTTGTGCGGTACCCGCACGGATATGCTGAGTCTGGCAGCGGAATTGGATGGCTATAACAATGGCCTGCATCTTATTGACTGGTCCTGGGATCCCTCCACTCCGCTCAGCATGGATATCTCCCGATCTACAAATATACCGGTGTGATCAGTTAAACCAGAACAGGGAGGAGATGCATAGGGTGTACATACAGCAAGCTTGATGAGTGAAGGAACGGACGAGTGAACTGGTGGTTGGGCTGTGGTAACGCAGCCCAACCACCATGCTAATTGGCATCAGAAATGGCACGTAATGAGCGGCATCGATTCCACTTGTATGGGCTGAGAAAAGTCTTCTTCGCCGCTGTCCTCTTTGCACTTGGCCTGTTCGCTTTTTCTATTTCCCTCATTCTGGCTCGTTCAGGTTCTCAAAATCGTCAAGGATTTCAGAGCTCCCCGGCTACGTTTGATACGTTCAGCCTGACTCAGTCCGGTCAGGTCTACGAAGTCAATACCGCCGGTACTGATGAACTGCTGGTCAGCGATTACCAGGCAGGTACGCTCTGGCAGATCAATGCCGTGACCAATGTGTACACTCGCTATACAGGACTGGGTTATGTGTTTGATGCCCGGCGAAACTCCGATGGAACTTTATGGTGGGTGGACCAGGCAAACACTTTTTCGCGCATGCAATTGCCTACCGGTACGTATACGACCTGGCAGGCTACGGCGGAGGGCGGCTCCAACCTGTCGGGTATAGCCTTTGATGATGTTGGGCGAGTATGGATGACTGAGTTTATTGGGTCAGCTCTGTACCGGTTCGATCCTGCCAGTAACCAGCTCTGCACCGTTACCGTGCCAGGTGGCAATGACAGCAATTACATTATCTACAATCAAGGTAATCTGTGGTTCACTACAGCCTTTGGCACACCACGCATCCAGCGGCTCATTTCCAATACGAACCAACTGACCAGCTGGAACCTCTCACCCAGTAATTCGCCTCTTGGGATAGCTCTTGATGGAAGTGGGAACCTGTGGTGGGCAGATCCTGGCACGGGAAAAATAGGTGAGTTCAAACCAGGCATCAGCGAGTTTATAACCTACACTCCACCGATTAATACATCACCGAGTGGACTTATCTGGAAAGATAACCGAATATGGTACGCCGGGGACAACTCCGCTCAAATCGGGTCATTGGATATCGCCACAGCCACGGGCATAACGCGCACAGCTTCTTCATCAACCGTTTCGGTGGGTATGGCGTGCCAGACGATTAGCTCGTCATCGGTGCGAAGCCCCACCATAAATACCGGCTCAGTCAGCTGGAGTGATACGTTGATCACACCTACCCTGGATCTCAATGGTTGGCGGGTTTACAGCCTGACAACAGGTTCAAGTCCTTATGGCATAGCAGGTCAACGCGGCAGCGTGTGGGTTACAGATCAGGGCCTGCAACAATTAATCCGATTAACCGATGCTTCATCACTTAAACCTCGCGCATTTCTACCTATAGTCACCAGATGATTTCGATCAACACGATCACACATTCAGTCCGGTGACCCGTCGCCACAACTTACAGGCCATCGGAAAAGGCAGCGTTAACAATGATGATTCCAAATCACCCGTTGACCAGTCCGGTGAGTCGCAGGATACTGAACATTCGCAATTGGACCACATTAACTGTGCTGGTGTTCTCCATATTTCCCCTATCCACTCCATCGAGCACCCAGGCAGCGATAGCGTCTCCCCCTCCACCGCAGACTGCTGCGCCCTATGCACAACCAGGCGCTGGATTGATAGTGCAAAATGCAGGCCAATTCGATAAGCAGGTGCGCTACGCCATTCTAGGCACAGGTGGAATTACCTGGCTGACAGACAACGCCATCTGGATCACCACTCTGAAGGCTGATTCAGCCGGTTCCGCACCAGGCGCTGAACGCAGATCACATCAAGCACCTCAGGACTGGCGCGCCAGCGATGTGCGGCTGGTATTCATCGGCGCCAACGCTCACCCCAAAATGGAACCTTCCGCTCCTCTGGCCACACACGTTTCATACCTGATAGGAGCCGGTTCCAACACCTGGCATGTGAACGTTCCAGTCTGGCAGAGCGTTCGCTATCGGGACCTGTACCCCGGAGTCGATCTGGTTGTCAATGCCCCCAGAGCCGGGAGTGATCTTCGGTTCAACTGGCAATTGGAGGGCAGGCAAGACGGTGCAGGAGCTGTCCGATTGCACCTGGATGGAGTACAGACTGCGCAGGAGGAATCCAATCTGTTGGTGCTCAATACGGGGCTGGGTGAAGTCCGATTGCCGCTAATCCAATCACCTGGTGCTGGAGAGCAGACATCCATTCAGCGCACTGGCCTGGCGGCCTTCGATGTCATATCACCATTGACCGCAACCCGACAACCTGGCTCTCCAGCCAGTGCGGCATCGACTGGCACTGCTGTGGCATACAGCACCTATCTGGGTGGTTCCTCATGGGAGTTCGGTTACGGAATTGCCACGGCGTCTGATGGCTCGGCTTTTGTCACGGGACGGACAGCATCGGCGGATTTCCCCACCACACCGGGGGCTTTCGACACCAGTCTGGCGTCAACCGACGCCTTTGTCGCCAAGCTCAATGACAAAGGAGACAGCCTCATATATGCCACGTACATGGGGGGCTCGGCGGATGACATGGGCTATTCCATAGCGGTATCAAACGATGAAGCCTATGTAGCAGGAAGAACAAGCTCGTCCGATTTTCCTCTTAGTTCCGGCAGTGCCGGTGGGTACGACGCTTTTGCCGTTTGCCTGAACAGTACTGGGACGGGGTTGATTTATGGATTAACTTGGGGGGATCAAATGATGATGCGGCGTGGGGCATAACGGTCGCAGGCAGTAACGCCTATATTACAGGCAATACCTCGTCATCGAACTATCCTGCCACCGGTTTTGCGGGTGGAACGGATGCATTCGTGGCGGAGCTCAGTGGCAGCGGTAATTTTATTTACAACACGCTTCTGGGTGGCAGCGACGTGGACAATGGATATGCAATTGCAGTTCACAATAATGAAGCGTGGTTCACCGGCTCCACCTATTCGTCGAACTTCCCGGGTGGTGGATATCAGGGCAATGGTGACGTTTTCGTAGCCAAAGCGAACAGTAATGGCGCAATTGTTTATGATCGTTTGATCGGAGGGACCAACCTCGACGTTGGTACGGCTATTGATGTGGATTCAAGCGGCCAGGTTTACGTTGCTGGTTATACAGGCTCCAGTGATTTCCCTTCCAGCGTGCGTCCCTACCGGGGCAATACCGATGCGTTCGTGGTTCAACTCAGCGCAAGTGGCACGATCCTGTACTCTACTTATCTGGGAGGATCGGGCTATGATGAGGCTGAGGGTATCCGCGCGGATGGTTTGGGAGGAGCCATCGTCGCAGGAGTTACAGCCTCCTCCAACCTGACCGTCACACAAGACGCCTATCAACCCACCCTGGCCGGTACGTACGATGCCTTTGTGATAAGGGTTATTCCACAAAACAGCGCGCCGTTCGACCTGGACTACGCATCCTATTTTGGCGGTAGTAACTACGACAGTGCAACGGCGGTGGCGCTTGATGGCAGTGGCTATGCATACATCACGGGGTATACGCTATCGACCGACTTCCCGATCAGTGCTGGAGCGTTCGACTCATCCCTTAATGGTTCGCGTGACGTTTTCATATCCAAGCTGCTGGTTATTCCGCCACCTTCCATCACACTGCAGAAACTCACCAACGGGCAGCACGTCCTATCGGAGCCTGGAGTGGTAGTACCCGCAGGCTCCAGCATCACATGGCAGTACGTCGTCACGAACACGGGAAAGGTGGCACTGAATAACGTGACCGTAACAGATGACCAGCCTGCCGTTGCTCCAGGTTGTCCCATCACGACCCTGGTATCCGGTGCATCGATGGTATGTACCGCGTCGGGTTCAGCCATCGTGGGTCAGTACGCGAACACGGGCATTGTGACAGGCACACCTATTGATGGTCGACCCATTATCTCCAATAGCGACCGCAGCTACTACTTTGGCACAGCCCCATCCATTGTGCTTAAAATGACCAGCAATAACGTCCGCTCGACCAATGCCCCTGGGCCTTTCCTGCCTGCAGGTGAACCACTCGACTGGTCACTCAGAGTCACCAACACGGGCAACATCAGTTTGACAAACATACTATTGAACCACTCAATCGTTGGAACTGTGGCCTGCCCGTCTTCCACACTCTCAGCGGGAGCAGCCATGGACTGTCTGGCGAGCGGCACAGTGGTCAGTAACCAGCAAATGGTGACGGCCACGGTTACAGGCGCTCCATCAGTTGGTAGTATGGTTCAGTCAACTGATACCAACTACTATTACGGCGTTACAGCGGGCGTGCTGCTGAGTAAGCAAACAAACGGTACGGAGTCGTCTGTTCCACCTGGTCCTTTCCTGCGTAGTGGCGCACCCGTTTCATGGATGTACTGGATCACCAACACCGGTAACGCCACACAAACCATCACACTTATGGACGACCATGTGGCTGACGTCAGTTGTCCGGCCTCACAATTGGAAGCCGGTGCAGCCATGACTTGTGATGCAAACGGCGTCGTGGTGGCAGGTTTGTACTCCAACACCGCGGTGGTGACTGGCACACCTTTGGCGGGTGCCGTGGTGAACGCCCGCGCCACGAATTACTATTTTGGAGCGGCCCCAGCCCTGACACCCGTTAAATACACCAACAGTCAATTAGCTACTTCCAGCACAGGTCCATTCATCCCCGTTGGCCAACCAGTGACCTGGACTTACGTGATTACCAATTCCGGTAACGTCGCGCTCAACGCCATCGTACTGAACGATAATCGCGTAGGTTCAGTTAGTTGCCCATCCAGTTCCCTCGACGCTGGCAGCTCGATGACGTGCATGGCCACAGGCATTGCCACTCAAGGTCTATATACCAACAGCGCTACCGTAACCGGTACACCGCCAGTGGGAGGAGTCATAGTCGCCAACAGTTCCAGTAGTTATTACGGCATAGCACCCGCACTTACGTTGCACAAGTTGGTGAATAGCGTCGAAGCTACCATGGCTCCAGGGCCGTTCATCCCCGCGGGTCAAGTCGTCACCTGGACATACCTGGTGTCGAATACGGGAAATATCACTTTGAGCAACCTGGCGCTGGTCGATAACCAGATCGGACCCATTTCGTGCGGCACCTCGATCCTGTCCCCCTCAGCCGGAATGCAGTGTACGGCGACTGGCATTGCCACCAGTGGACAATACAGTAATAGTGCGACGCTCACCGGCATCCCACCGGCTGGCGCATCACTTTCGGCAAGTAGCGTGAGTTATTATTTTGGCAGTGTGGCCGCCATATCGATTACCAAGTTGGTAAATGGCATTTTGGCGCCAACCCCCCCCGGCCCATACATTCTGAATGAGGCGCCGGTGACGTGGACGTACCAGGTAACCAACACCGGGAATATCACCTTGACGCAATTAAGCGTAAGCGATGACCATGGCGTAACCGTTTCCTGTCCAAGATCAATTCTGGCGCCAGCTGAAACGACCACGTGCTCGGCTCAAGGTGTCGCCATCACGGGTAGCTATAGCAACACGGGCATCGCGATGGCCTCGCCACTGGTTGGTGATCCTGTCAGTGCGACATCCAGAAGCTACTATTTCGGCGCCTCACCTCATTTACAGCTTTATGCTTTAGTGAATGACGTACATGCATCTGAGGCTCCGGGCTTGTTCCTGCTGGCAGGGCAACCTGTTACCTTTACTTACTTCATTACCAACACGGGCAATGTCAGCCTGAGTGGCATATTGGTGACCGATACGCAATTGAGTAGCGTTACGTGTCCACTTACGTCTCTGCTACCCATGCAAGTCATGCAATGTACTGGAACCGGGATCTTGGTTGGGACTGGGCAGGATGTGGTGAGCGCGCGTGCCAGTGGCTCCAATGGACCCTTAGGCACCTCTACTTTCGATACAGCTTATTACTACGGTTCAGCTCCACAAATCACGTTCGCCGCAGATTTAAATGGATATTACACCGCAACTGCACCGGGACCCTATGTTCTGGCTAATCAATCGATTACCTGGACGTTTCACATCACCAATACTGGCAACGTTACATTGACAGGCATCGTAGTGACCAGCACGGCTACGCCAGTGACCTGTCCGACGTCCACCTTATCTCCCGGTCAGGTGGAGTTGTGCCTGGCTACTTCAATAGCGTATGCTGACCAGCACACGGAGCAGTCGTCTGTGGTCGCTTTTTCACCGGTCAACAGTATTTCCGCAACCGCGGTTAATGCCTACTTTGGCGCACTGCCATCTCTATCGCTTGCGAAGTATACCAATGGCGTTTATGCACCGGATCCTCCTGGACCTTCGCTGTTGGCGGGTACTTCGGTCACATGGTCCTATGTAGTGAGCAATACAGGAAATGTGATGCTCGCCTCATTTCATGTTAATGATGACCATGAAGGCGCGGTCGCATGTCCGGTGCAATCTCTGCTGATAGGCCAGGTGACCACATGTCAAGCTGAGGGCCTGGTGCAATCCGGTGTATACGAAAATGTAGGAACGGCCAGTGCATCACCACCGGATAGTCTGGCCACCGTGGCCAGCACCAGCATGGGCCACTATGTCGGACTCATCTCACAACCCAAGCTTGCTGTTATCAAGAGTGTCAACGGTCAGCAGACCCGGACATCACCCGGCTTATATGTGCTCGCTGGCGATATGGTGACCTGGACTTACCTGGTGGTGAATGAGGGGAATACGGAGATCAGCGGGATTATCATCACCGACAGCCGCGAGGCTGGGATCACCTGCCCAAATAACTCACTCAATTCCGGTGGCTCCATGAGCTGCCAGGTCGGTGCACTGGCCATTACTGGAGACTATAGCAACGGTGTCGAGGTAAGTGGCTGGTCGCCATTAGGCGACAGCATCATAGCCACCGATACCTCTTATTACTTTGGAGCACAACCTGCGGCATCATACACTCCGGTTCTATCTGGAGTAACGATCGGACAGGCAGGCTTGATGTACGCACCCTCAGCCCAGCCCATAACACTGACCTATTTCATCACTAACACCGGCAATGTCGCGCTTACTCTCTTATCCGCGCTCCAGAATGTTAGCTGGCCGGTGAGCTGTCCTGACTCACTGCTTGCACCGGGCGGTAGCATTCAGTGCATGTCTGGCGGGCTTGCTCAATCTGGTAATCAGCTTGTAAGTACGACGCTCAGTCTCCAGCCTCCGGGAGCTCTGAACGTGCTGGTGCTAACTGGAACCCTGCGTTACTTTGGTACGCAAACCTCGATCAGCATTACGAAGCTGGTCAACGATCAGTGGTCACCCGACCCAACAGCGCTGACTGTTACTGCTGGTAACGCCATGACGTGGACGTATGTAATCACCAACACCAGCAATATTACCCTCTACCACATAGTGGTAAACGATGACAGAAAAGTGAGTGTAACTTGCCCAACCGACACGTTGGAGCCCACACTTTCACTCACCTGCACGGGACATGGTATTGCCGTGGAGGGGGTATATAGCAATACCGGTACCGTATCAGCCCAGGCGCCAGGTGGAACGCTGGTGAGTTCGTCGAGCACAAGCTATTATGTCGGCGAGCCATGGCTGAAACCCCGAGCCTACCTGCCCTTCGTCATACACCTAGAGTCGCCGTAGGTCTTTGGAGACCGACTGGTGGGATCAGTGGCGCTTTGGAGATAGTGATGGATATGGATCACATTGGCACACCAGCCCAATGGCCAAAGCAGGTTTTTCGTCGTTATTGAGTCAACATGCAGAGTGCCCAATGGGCGCTCTGCATTGCACAACCGGTTCGACGCACGAACATGGGTTGACCAGATGGTGCAGGCCGGCAATCAGTCTTTGTTGCACTATACCAATTCAGGTGTGGGTTGCGTCTGTGACATACCCATGTAGGTCAACGGCACTCCAGCCTGGGTGAGTGGGACTTATTGGGTGAGGTTGGGACAGAGTGTCGCCGCCGCGGAATACACCAGTTGGCATACTACTGACTCATGCATCGACAGCGCCAATCGTGGACAAATTCGGTAGAACCACTATTTTCATCAGGAGTCTACAACACGGTGTAAAGAACAATGCAGCTGGCACTTTGGGAAGATAAATCGTGGCGTCAGAGCATGGTGCAGGCTATATCGATCTGGAATATTGTCATTACTTAACACGAAACTCATGGAATTCACCAAACCGACTTAACAATTGCCAACACCATTCATCTAGACTGACACCGTGATAGGTTGCATACAGGAAAGGGAATGTTATGTCTGAAAGTAAAACGCGTAAACAGCACGGTTCTACGTTCTTGTTGAGGAAATACCTCATCTCGACGTTTGTATTGGCAAGTTTTGGCGCGTATGTCATTCACGAGCATAACGGTGGATCCACTACCGAAAGCTCCGTGACGGCCGGCCAGTCAACAGCCCAGACCAACGGTACGTCAGATGCATCGCTGGCCACGAATTCAACTACCTCTGCCGATACACAGCAGGCAGACCCTGCAAGTCAGGCGTCGACTGCACCGCCCACCGCGCAGGCGCCAACCGATGTTCCACCCACCCCGACAACTGCACCTCCAACTGCGGTAGCAAGCGGTTACAAAGATGGTCAATACACGGGGCAGCAGATAGACGCTTTTTATGGCATCGTACAGGTTCAGGTTGATATCCAGGGCGGCAAGATCACCAATGTTCAATTCCTGCAATACCCGAATGACCGCCAGAGATCAGCATTCATTAACAGCCAGGCTATGCCAATGCTGCAGTCCGAGACGATCCAGGCACAAAGTGCACAGGTGGATATCATCGGGGGAGCCACACTGACGAGCCAGGCATTTGTCATGTCACTGCAATCGGCGCTCGCTTCAGCCAAAGCTTGATAATGAAACAGACGCGCATCATGATGGGAATGCCCATCACCGTCGAAGTGGTCGACCACTCGGCGACCCAACAAGCGATAGACGACTGCTTCCTATACTTCCAGTGGGTCGACGATACGTTCAGTACCTACAAGGAAGATAGCGAAATATCGCGTATCAACCAGAAGCGCATGACACTGGCTGAAGCCAGTCAGCCGATGCGAGCTATTTTTGCACTGGCCGAAGCGACCAAGCTGGACACCGATGGTTACTTCGACATCTACCGTAACGGTCGATACGATCCCTCCGGGTTGGTGAAAGGGTGGGCGATTTTCAACGCTGCCTCCATGCTGGCTCAACGCGGGTACTGGAATTACTACGTTGAAGCAGGTGGAGACATCCAGGCGGCTGGGCATAATGCTTGGGGGCAACCTTGGCGAGTCGGCATACGTAACCCCTTTAACATGCACGAGATTGTGAAGGTGGTCGCCATCGCTGATGGCGGCATCGCCACATCCGGCACCTACATTCGTGGACAGCATATTTACAACCCCAAAACACCTGGCGAGCTACAGACCGATGTGCTGAGCCTGACCGTCGTTGGTTCAAACATCTATGATGCCGATCGACTTGCCACAGCGGCCTTCGCCATGGGAAGCGAAGGGGTTTTTTTTATTGAGAAGCTGGACGGCTTTGAAGCTTATCAGATTAACTCAGCCGGCGTGGCCACATTCACGTCTGGATTCATGAGGTATGTCTTATCATGATCAGGTTCATAGATGACTGGTTGAATCGTACGACGATGTACCGGCTGGTGGCCTATTACCTGGCTTTCCTGATCGCCGTCGCTACCGCGTTTTCGGTAGTACATGTGCTGCCATACGATCCTTTCGCCTTGCTCTTCACTACCGGCTTTCTCATTGCTGTAAGCTGGTTAACCAACACCATTTTCGCCAAAGCGTATGGTGTGCCCGCCAACATTGAATCGGCCTACATTTCAGCCTTGATCCTAGCGCTCATTATTACCCCCCTGACCGGTTACTCGGATTTGCTCTTCATCGGCTGGATGGCGGTGCTTGCAATGGCCTCAAAATACATCTTCGCCATTCGTGGCAAGCACATCTTCAATCCGGTCGCATTTGGGGCTGCCGTGGTTGCGTTGACTGTAAACCAGACGGCGAGCTGGTGGGTGGGGACTCTCCCGATGCTGCCATTCGTTCTGGCTGGAGGCATCTTGATTGTCCGTAAAATCCGGCATCCAGGCATGGTATTCAGCTTCCTTGTGGCGGCGATTCTGACCACTCTGGTGCTCAGCATAGGGGCGGGCGACAGTGTGGCGAACTCACTACAACAGATTGTATTCACTTCGCCGTTGCTTTTCTTTGCCTTCATTATCCTTACCGAGCCCATGACCATGCCGCCCACTCAAATGCTACAGGGGATTTATGGAGCAGTCGTCGGGGTACTCTTCTCACCACAGGTGCACCTGGGCTCGTTTTACATTACGCCGGAGCTGGCTATAGTAATGGGCAACCTCTTTTCCTATTTGGTCAGCCCCAAGGACAAGCTGATGCTGCAACTCAAGGCCAAAGTACACCTGGGCTCAGACCTGTGGGATTTCATTTTCGTTCCCAGCCGGAAGCTCTCGTATGCGCCAGGCCAATACATGGAATGGACCCTGCCCCACCCCGACCCGGATTCGCGCGGTTACCGGCGCTTCTTTACCCTGGCTTCGTCGCCTACCGAGAACAGTTTGCGCCTGGGCGTCCGGTTGCCCTCAGATCCCAGCAGCTATAAGCAAGCCTTGCTCGACATGAATGGGAATTCCGTCATCGCTGCCGCTCAATTGGCGGGTGATTTCACTCTGCCTCACGATACCAGACAGAAGATTGCACTCATTGCTGGCGGCATTGGCATCACGCCTTACCGGAGCATGATTAAGTACCTGCTTGATAAAAACGAGAAGCGATCCATCACGCTCTTCTACGCGGCCCGCACAGTCGATGATCTGATCTACAAAGAAGTTTTTGACCAGGCCCGCACCAAACTGGGCATCAAGACCTTCTACACACTGACGGACACGATGAGCGTGCCTGCCACATGGAAGGGAATGATTGGACGCATCAATGTCAGGATGATCAAAGCGGCGATACCGGACTATCGGGACCGCGTGTTCTACCTTTCGGGCCCCAACATGATGGTGGCCGACTTTGAAACCATACTGCTACAGATGGGTGTGAACCCCAGGCATATCAAGAAAGACTACTTCCCCGGCTTTTAAAGCCATCCGGTTGCCCGGGCCAGGTGCCGGGTGTAGTGTATAAAGTGACTCCATGATACGTCGGAGGGGACGCCATGGTCGCAGCTCGGGATATATCCACCGTCCGCTATAACGGGCTGCAGGCGGTTGATTTCGCCTTCAACCTCTATACCCCCTTTGGCCATGGCTCGCTTATCCACACCGCCACGGAATGCCATGCGCCGTCCAAACGCCTTACGATAGGCACCAATGTCGTTCCCTGCGGCCACCTCAATGGGGTCACACATGTTTACCCCGGCATCCAGCCATACGGGGATGAGCTGGCCGATGTAGCCATCAGAGTCGATGGCGTAAAGGGGTACACCCGCCGCACGAACTATCTCGCCCCAGTGCTGGTAGGTGGGTAATATAAACTCACGGGTCATGGCTGGTGAGATCATGCTGAAGTTTTTAAAAGCCATATCTTCGGACAGGTGTACCTCGTCCAGGTTCACGTAGCGCAGGGTATTCTCGAGCAGGCGGCAGATGAAAGCATCCCAGAATGCGATCATCTCCTTAACAAAGCGAGGATCGTCTTTGAACAGCACACACAAGTTCTCGAAGCCCAGCCACTCACGTAACTGCCAGAAAGGTCCGCTGATATTCAGCACCACTGGCCAGGTGCGTTGCCTCAGCCGCATGCCCCGAGCCGCCGCATCTTGCGGAAAGCGCACGGACTCGTCGGCATTGTAGCGAAACTTCATCTGTTCCCAATCCTCGTGATTCTCCACGGGACATTTGATCCAGCGGCGCGTTACAAAATCGATCGCATCACGCAGATAGACGGTGCTGTATTCATTCGAGATTTCACAGATATTGCCCTTCCAGTCCTGTACGATCTGTGTCCGCTCGCCACGCTGTAACACCTTCTCCTCAAACTCAGGGACCATGCGCTCATTCACCGGGAACCCTTCGCCCGCCACCGGCCAGTCCAGGGTGCCACCTACGCTGCGATAGGCATACTCGGCGATCTGCTGTCCATCATTTATCTGCGCTGGTAATCCTTGCGTGTGCCACACCGCGCGCGTGGACTCACGTCCATAACCCGGGTCCAGCGGCACGCGATCTGGTTTTCCAAAAAGGAGCGTTTCAAGATAGCGTTGGCGATCATCCATTGTCGGTCCTCTATACACACATTAATGGCGCTTCCAAGGTAGGATTGTAATGGATCGAAAGCGTTATAGCGGCATCATGGAAGGAGACATTAAAACATGGTTGAAACCTACTTGAACTATATTGCGAATGAATGGAAACCCTCGCGAAGTGGAGCGACCTTCGAGGACGAGAACCCCGCTCAGCGCGGCAGCAACCTCGGTCATTTTCAATCTTCGACGGCGCAGGATGTGGACGATGCCATCGGCGCTGCTGCAGAGGCATTTCCACGCTGGCGTCGCACCCCTCTGACAGAGCGGCAGCAGATCGTAGGCGAGTTCCTTCGGTTGCTGAAAGAAGCACGCAACGAACTGGCCCGGATCGTTACCCTGGAAAACGGCAAGACCATTCGCGAGTCGCGCGGTGAGGTGGACTCAGCCCTGCTGGAAGGGAACTATCACCTCCAGCAGGTCTCTGCGTTTTATGGGCATACAGGTCCTGGTTCATTTCGTGAGATCACCACCTGGGTGCAGTATCAACCGCTGGGTGTGGTTGGCGTGATCAGCCCGTGGAACTTCCCCATGAATGTAATGTGTCGGAAAACCCTGCCAGCCTTGCTGACAGGCAACACGGTCGTATTCAAACCCGCTTCCTTCACACCATGGTCAGGCATCTTCATGGCGAAGCTGTTCGAGCGCGCCGGACTTCCGGCAGGCGTGTTCAATTGCATCACGGGCCTGGGCTCATCCATCGGCAACGTTATTGTTCGAGACCCGCGCGTCAGAGCAATCTCCTTCACTGGATCCACAGAGGTGGGCAAGATAATACAGGCACGGGCTGCTGCCAACCTGACACGCACACAACTGGAGCTAGGTGGAAAGAACGCACTGATCGTAATGGATGACGCCAATATCAATCAGGCAGCCGACGCGGCTATGACGGCTGGGTTCGCCTGTGCTGGACAGTGGTGCACGTCCACCAGTCGCATTCTGGTTCATCATGCCATCGCGCCGCAGTTCATCTCGCTATTAACCTCCCGTTGTGAAAAGATGGAAGTCAGCGACGGCCTACACGAGTCCACCGACATGGGGCCTGTGGCTGGTCCGCAACAGTATCATGACATTCGAGCTGCCATCGACAAAGCGAAAGTCGACGGTGCTGAGCTGGTTACAGGGGGACCGACACCCAATGAAGAGAGCGGTTACTTTATACGACCTACCGTTTTTGCCTGCGTCGACCCCCATATGGCAGTTTTTCAGGAGGAGATTTTCGGACCGGTGCTGGCTGTTACCGAGTTCGAGACACTGGATGAGGCGCTGACGCTGGCAAACAACTCGATTTATGGCTTGTCGTCCTCCATTTTTACGCGTGACCTCGGCAACGCGAAAACGTACATCGATGGCATCGAAGCCGGATTGGCACATGTAAATATACAAACAGGATATAAGGAACCTTCATTGCCATTTGGAGGAGTAAAGCAATCCGGAGCTGGGTTACCGGAAAATAGCGAGAGCGGGCTGGAGTTTTTTGTCGATCGCAAAGCGGTATATCTGAAAGGGGCGTAATGGTCCGCCTTCTAGCAAACGACACTCATCGCTTTCACATTGCCTGCCGACAGGGTCTCCCGGTAAGCAACCGACACCTCTCGCGACTCGCGCGGGAGCAGGTCGAAATAGTTGTCGTCAGGCAGTGCACTGGCGGGGAGATTCAGGTGCACCGCATGAGCGAATACATCGCTACTCACACGCACGCGCCAGATGCCCTTGCTACCTCGTGCAACTCGGACAGCAAGATTGGGCTGCTTCATCTTAAGCTGGCGTATATCTAGAACACGCAGAATCGCAGGCCATACCTCTGGCTTTCCCTGGATGCGAGCCATCCATAACGTATCCTTTGGATCATGGTCACCACGACTGAAGGTAGCAATGACTCTACGCGACAGGGCTGGACATGAAAATGACCGCTGGCGCAGACGCGATGAAGACCCATCCAATGAGAGGGAACCGTATTCCAGAGTGCCCTGCGCCACCTCCGGTGTGTCATTTGCCATAATCACACTGACGCGACCACTGACTTCTCGCAGGATCAGGCGTACAGGGCTTAGTGCGCGGCGTACGAAGTACCACGCTATCTTTCGCCGCAGATAGTAGTCCATTACTGTCCAGCCCACTTCGCCCCAACAATCGGCAAACATCCAGAACAGGCTGCCATGGCAGTTAGGGTGCGAGCGGAGCGAATCGAGCGAGTAACCGTACATCAATCCCTGCGTAAGTCCGCTATAAAGGTAATACTGATTGAGAGTCATGCGGTCGGGGTCTGCATAATGTTTACGGATGCCCGCTTCCACGGTATCTTTCTCAAAAGTGTTGGTGTGGTGCTGCCAGACACGGCTTTGCCGATCGGATGGCGCGCCATTCAGGTACTGTATGACCGTTGCCTCGTCGGGCGCACCAATGTAGCCATATTCGGTAACAAAGAGGGAGTTGCACAGGTCATATTCCTCAGGTGCGATGCGCTTGGCCATCTCAGGGTTCATCATGCAATCCTGCCAATGATGACGGTCACCCACCTCCGCCGAGTTTGGACTGGCGCCACCATAAGGTGAGCCATTCCAATACGGGATGCCAGGGCAGTTGGACTGTACTATGGAGGGCAGCAGCTCGTTATAGAAATATGCGCCTCCCTGAGTCCGGTCATGCCACCATTCGTCGAAGCCCCAATTGTTCTCATTGCTGCCGCTCCACAAACCCATGCAGGCGTGGTTGCGCAGTCGAACCGTCTGGTATTCCGCTTCTTTACGCACCTCCTCGCGGAACCAGGCAATATGGTCAGGATACGGTGCGCAGGCAAACATGAAATCGTGCCACAACAGAATACCGTAGCGGTCACAGGCATCGTAAAAAGCCTCTGGCTCGTAGAGCCCTCCCCCCCACACGCGCAGCATATTAAAGTTCGCTCTCTGCGCTTCATGGACGAGGGTGTCATATTTCTCCGGTGTAACACGCGCGTACAGGGCGTCCGCTGGAATCCAGTCCGCTCCTTTGCAGAAAATACGCTTCCCGTTTAGCACCAGCGAGAAGCGGTTAAGCCCAGCCGCAACGTCGCCAAGGTCCAGTTCGACAAAGCGCAGTCCATAAAGTATCTCTGGATAAGAGGCTTTCTCCACCGGACCATCGGGTGCGCGACTGCTCGTAGCAATCAGGTTGGTTCGTAGTGAATAGCGGTGTTGTTCACCCAGTCCATTTGGCCACCAGTAGCGCGGAGCCGCCAGCGGCACGTCGAAGGAAATGTAATTTAGCCCGGAACGCAGCAGCACAGTCTGTTCGAGCCCGGCTACTTTTCCAGATTCATCCGACACAGCCAGTTGAACTGTGCCCCTTGCGGTGCTGTAATAATGCCACGAGTCCACCGTGATGGTAACGTGCATGCCGACCCGACGCTGCTCGCGGTAAGGTTGCACTGCAACATCCCAGATGCGGGCCACGTTCCATGCGCGGATTAATACATCGCCTGCAATCGCCGTGGTGGCCACGCGTGGGCTCCAGTCCCAGCCAAATGAATACTGTGGTTTACGTACATAGACCCGTCGGGCGTCCCCACGTTCCGGCCGATTGTTCGCTGCCTCTGTCGCAACCGTCACACCCAACTCATCCAGCTGTTCCTGCGTCACATGCTCCACACCAGAGGTAAGCCGCACCAGCAGCGTATTCGGTCCATCATGATTCAGGTGCTGTCTGATATCGATCCGGAATGGGTAGAAAGCACTGCTGTGATCGCCCAGGTGCGTGCCATTCAGGTAGATCGACGCATTTGAATCCAACCCATTGAGCTCGAGCTCCACTGCGTCCGAATGCAACCAGTTTGAGTCGGTATCGAACTGTCTGCGATACCACCATGAACGATCTTCAGTCCATCGGCAGTCGAAGCTATTCAGACCTTCAAGCGGTTCGCGGATACGCCCGGCCAGCACCAACCCCTGGTGAATATCGCCTGGCACAGGCTGTTCGATCCAGCCATCAACAAGTCCAGTGATGCGAGCTACATCGTTCTCCCCGGCAGCAAGTGGTTCGTCATGTAATTGCCATGTACCATTCAGTTGTAACTGTTGCATGATAAGGTCCGATCCTTGCTATTTGATATGCTGGTTCTTCAAATGGCATCGTATAACCTATACTCCTCATGTGGAAAAGTCAACCGGAAAGAAAATGCAACGTAAGCGCGCGGATGCTTCCGGTCCAGGCGTAAAGAGTGTCACACCATGCAGCAAGTGAACGCACTCATCTGGGACCTTGATGGCGTTTTGGTCGATTCCGAGCACTATCACTACCGCGCCTGGCGTGAAACCATGCGTTTATTGCATTACGATGAAATGAGCCTGGTTGACTTTCGCCGCACATTCGGAATGCGCAATGTGGACCTGCTACGCGGTGTACTGGGCTTGACGCTGAGCGAGGCGCAGGCAAACGATCTGGCGGACATGAAGGAGGCACGTTATCGCGAACTGGTGCGCAGCGAAGGGATGCAACTGCTGCCCGGTGTACAAACCTGGCTGGCTGCTGCCCACCTCGCCGGGTGGTTGCAGGCGGTGGCATCCTCTGCCCCGCGGGCGAACGTGGAAACCGTGGTCGATGCGGTGAAAATCCGTCATTTCTTCGGTGCACTGATTTGCGCTGAAGACGTTCGTCACGGTAAACCGGACCCTGAAGTGTACCTGACCGCCGCGCGTAGACTGGGTGTCACACCTACGCGCTGCATAGTGATCGAGGACGCACCCTCTGGAACGCAAGGAGCGCGGGCGGGCGGGATGGCATCTATCGGTGTGCTGACCACCCACACAGAGCTGGTAGCCGACCTGGTACTGCCTGACCTGGCAGACGTTCCGTTCGAGGCTGCCTGTGCTTTGCTCGATAACCATTAGCGCGCCCGACGCAGGGTTTGCACGTTTTGGGATAACGGTTCACAATGGCGTAAAAATTGATCGGGCGAGATGCTGAACAGAATGATGCATATGCCTGGATTCCAGTGGAGGGTCAAGCTGCAACTATGCTGAAGGCAAAAGTGGCCATCGTGACGGGTTCGACTGGTGGCATTGGTGAAGGGATCGCACAGGCGCTTGCAGCAGAAGGCGCAGCCGTGATTGTTTCAGGGCGCCGGATCGAGGAGGGCGAGCAGGTTGTCGCCAAAATCCAGGCCAAAGGCGGTACGGCAGAATTTGTGCAAGCTGATATCGCGCGAGAATACGACTGCTTCGCTCTCATACGGACCTGTAAGGTTCACTTCGGTCAGGTGGACATTTTGGTGAATAACGCCGGTATCTTCCCCTCCACTCCCCTGACCGATGTCACAGCTGCGCAATGGGATGAAGTGTTCGCCACCAATGTGCGCGGTGCGTTCCTCTGCAGCCAGGCTGTCATCCCGGCGTTTAAGCGGCGGGGTGGCGGCGTCATCATCAATATCGGATCGACGCTGGTAAACCGCGGCATGGGCGACCGCATTGCGTATGCATGCTCAAAAGGAGCCCTGCTGACCATGACGAAGGTGCTGGCACGTGAGTTACTTCCACTACAGATCAGGGTAAACTGGGTCACCGTTGGTTGGGTTGCCACACCGGGTGAGGTGGAATTACGCAACCAAACGCATGGCAATGGACAGGCCTATCTCGATCAAATGAGCAGTCGCATGCCCCTGGGACGCCTGGAGACAGTGGAAGATATTGCAGCGGGAGTGGTGTACCTCGCTTCCGACGCAGCCAGCCACATCACCGGTTGTGAGTTGAACATATCTGGCGGATTATGGATCTGAGGCATGAAGATCACCGAACTTAAAACCTACATCGTCGGCAATCCATGGAAGAACTGGGTATTCGTCCAGGTCTGCACCGACGAAGGGCTAACGGGACTGGGCGAAGCAACCGGGGGACTGAGCGCCAGACCGGGTGAGGCACAGGTTCACGAGCTGGAGCGCTTCGTCATTGGCGAAGATCCGCTGCAACCTGAACGACTGTGGCACAGGATGTACAAAGGCCTCTTTTTGGGCAGCAATGTTGGCATGAATGCCATCGAGATCGCCTGCTGGGACATCCTGGCTAAAAGCCTGAACGCACCGCTGTGGAAGCTGCTGGGCGGTAAGCATCGCCCCAGCCTGCGCGTCTACGCCAATGGCTGGTACCAGGGTCCGCGCGAACCGTCTTTCTTTGCTGAGGCTGCCACGCGCGTGAAGGAGATGGGCTACACGGCATTGAAGTTTGACCCGTTTGGCACGGCCTACCGATTCTTCTCGCCCGAGGACGAGCGACTCTCCATCGCCATTGTGCAGGCGGTGCGCGAAGCAGTAGGCGACGATGTCGACCTGTTGATCGAAGGTCATGACCGCTTCGGCGTCTCAACGGCAATCCGTTTAGGCAAAAGATTAGAGGAGTTCCACCCCATGTGGTTTGAGACGCCCGTCATGTCCACCGATATCGCCGCAACCGCGGAGGTGGCGCGCAGCATTGCCGTGCCGGTAGCCACTGGCGAGCGCTTCAAGACGCTCACGCAGGTGAGCGAACTCATGGCGACACATGCTGTGGACATCGTACAGCCGGAGACACTTAGCATTGGCGGAATCTCCGGCGCCCGCAAAGCTGCGGCCATCGTGGAAGCAGGTGAAGGGTCTGTTGCACTGCATCAGGCTCAAAGCCCACTCAACACAGCCGTTAACGCACACCTGCATGCCAGCATGGCGAATTTCTTGATTCAAGAGTGCTTCGACGACTTCCTGATTCCGTGGGCGTTCGAGATCATGCACGGTGTGCCGCGCGTAAACGATGGCTATCTGGAAGTCAGCGATGCGCCCGGGATTGGCGTGGAGCTGGATGAGGCGGAGGTGGTCAAGCATCCGTATGGGCAGGACTACTTTCTGCGTTTATTTGAAGAGGGTTGGGAGCGGCGTACTCGGTGAACAGAAGTGAGGAGGGAAATGAGTAACGTAACAAATCCAGTACGGTTGGCATTAATTGGTTGCGGCGGCATCTCCGGCGCACATGTGAATGGATATAAAGCCCTCTTTGAACGAGGATGTCGTGAGTTCATCGTCACGGCTTGCTGTGACGTGCGCGAGCAAAGTGCGCGCCGCCGTGCCCAGGAGATCGCGGCCTTTCAGGGCAGCGAACCCGCACTATTCACGGACCAGACTGCCATGGTCAAGGCAGGCATAGCCGACGCTGCAGATGTCTGCCTGCCGCACTGTTTCCATCACAGCTCCGCCATCCCGCTATTGAATGAGGGACTTCACGTGATGGTAGAGAAACCTATCGGCATTACCGTCAAAGCGACACGCCAGATCATCGAAAGCGCAGATAAAAATGGACGCGTTCTGGCGACTGCAGAGAACATACGCCGTTACCTGACGACGCGCGCCTGTGCCTGGGCTATACGGGAACAGCACCTGATCGGCGAGATGCGTCTGGTGAATGTACAGTCGATCAATTACAGCCAGTTCGACTACACGAACCCAGCCATGAAGTGGCGGGGAGTGAAGCTGCTCACCGGCGGCGGAATGATCATGGACAGTGGCGCCCACTTCACCGACATGATGCAACTGCTCTTCGGCGAGGTGGACGAAGTGTACTGCACCCTAAACAGTTATGATCACCGACCCATTCTCGACGCGCCGGTCATCGGCAATACAACGGCTGATGTGGAAGATACCTGGCACGCCATCATTCGCTTTACAAGCGGTCTACATGTATTGTGGACACATTCGCGCTCGTTATATGGAGAAGCCGTATCCACGGCAAACTATTACGGTTCCAGAGGCACCATGAGAGCTCTTGGCTTCGCCTTTCATCCCTTCCAAAATGGCGGGACGGCCGTGCTGGCGGATGGCACAGAAGTATCCAATGAGTCACTGCAGGCTGACTATATGGCCAGCCTGACAGAGGATGAGAAAAACCGACTATTCCCTTATGGGTCAACGGATGGATTCGCCGTGGAGGTGTGGGACTTTGTAAATTCCATTCGCACAGGTCAAAAGCCGGAAATGGACGGCATGGCTGGTCTGCGCGCCAAGGTTTTGTGCGAAGCCTGTTATGAATCCGGTGTGGCCGGTAAGCCAGTGAAATATAACGACGTCCTGAATGGCACGGTTGACTTATACCAGCGACCGATCAACGAGTACTGGAAGATATAGACAGACCTGGGTTACGCTTCGAGGCGGATACTGTTTAGGAGCTCCTGATTAGTCGGGAAGCGATCCAGTAATCTGAGCATGAAGGTCATGCTCTCGGCAGGTCGGCGGCCAGCCAAAGCACGTCGCAGCAGCGTCAGACGCTTGTTCTCCTCGGAGTTGTAGAACATCTCGGCGCGGCGCGTGCTGGTGTCCGTCAGGTTAATGGCAGGGAAAATACGGGCTTCTGCCAGGGAACGGTCCAATACGATCTCACTATTGCCAGTGCTTTTGAATTCCTCGTAGATTAATTGATCCATGCGCGAGCCGGTATCTTTTAACATGCTGGCGATGATGGTCGCGGAACCACCCTGCTCCACATTGCGTGCCAGACCGAAGAACCGGCGTGGAATTTCCAGCGCCCCCGCTTCCACACCTCCGGAGAGCGTGCGACCTGTACCACCGCCTTTCAGGTTGAACGCGCGGACCAGGCGCGTCATGCTGTCGAGCAGGACCACCACGTCATGCCTGCATTCCAGCTCGACGCGTATGTGCGCCAGCAGTAACTCACAAAGCGCAATGTGCTCCTGCACCTTCTGGTCACTGGAACTGGCGAATACTTCGGCTGTAGCCTGACGCCGGAAATAGGTCACCTCCTCCGGTCGCTCGTCAATCAAAAGCGCGATGATGCGTGTTTTGGGCGTGCTGGCATGGATGGCACGGGCGAGCTTCTCGATGATCATCGTTTTACCCACTTTGGGAGGCGCGACAATCAGACCACGAGTGCCCCTGGCTATGGGTGCGATCAGGTCTACAACCCGCATGGTGGTATCGCCTTCGAATGAAAGGTCGAACCGTTGCGTGGGGTTGATGGCAATCAGGTGGTCGAATGGCATGCGATGCTGGTAGCCAGCTGGTGTCTCATGGCAGATTTCATGTATGCTGACCAACTGAGCGCCGTATCGACCGGATTGTGCTGCCCCTTCGACGGACACTCCTTCCACAAGCTGGAATTGATCAACCAGATTATTGGGCACAGCAATCGAACCAGATGCCGGCTTGGCTGGGTTATAGAGAATGTAAGTGTCTTTAGGCTGGCGCTTCAGCAGCCCCGCAACAGGTTCAGGCATAGATCAGGTTAATGCGATCTCATCGAAATCACAAACGGGTTGATAACCAATGCGCTGGTAAATTCCATTCGAGATGGGGTTCGCCAGGTCGGCGAAGAGCGTGCAATACTTCCACCCTTCATCAATTAAGTGCTGGCTGAGCGCAGCCACACAGGCTGTGGCATAACCCTTGCCACGATGCTGGGGAGGGGTATAGACCATGTTCACCGTGATGCCATTCATCGTAGGGCGCGCCTTACCCGCCATCGACACAGGTTTTCCATCCTGCTCCCATACGAACAGTTCACGGTCCCGTACACGTAGCTGTGTCTGGGTTGCCGCGGCAGACGCGCTTTCATCATGCAAGGCTTCCATGATGAACGCCCGCATCCATCCCACCAGAAGTGGACCATCTTCCTCGCCGGCCACGCGAAAGTGACCATCGATGGGGCGCGGGTGAATGACCTGCCGGAGCTGATATGTGCGCATGTGCATACGAGCTGTGTATTTCAAACCGGACAAGCCAATCCACACTTGTGCGAATTGCTCTGGCAGCGGAACCTGGCCCGATACAGCGGAGACAGGGGTATGCCTGTCATGCAGGTACCGAGACAACATGAACACTGCTTCGTGCGGATTCGAGTGCGGACTGTACAACGTAAGCGGATACGGCGGTGTCATGAGAGCGGCCAGGGCCAGATCGCCATCGTCCATGATGGTGATCAGGTGACACGGTACAGGAGAAGAGCGCAGGCGTAATGCCAGACCTAGCATTAGAGGATTGGCAGGCTCGTCGCGCTCCAACCAGGATTGTGCAGTGGCGAGGAAGCCATTAGGCGTGTCATGGTGAGTGAGTTGCATACATTGACCATTAGTTCAGAGCAGGCACCGCGTTGTATTCTCTTAGCGCATGCGCGATACATGCTGCCACATGTCTGGGTTTGGACCAAGTTGCTGCTTCAATGCATCAGTGGCCTGGTTTAGTTGCTCAACGACCTCCGCAGAGAGAGTAACGTCCGCGGCATGAGCGATACCGTGTGCCTGTTGAGCATTACGCGCTCCAGCTATGACCGTTGTAATACCTGGTTGGCCGATCAACCATGCCAGCGCAACATCAGCCATTGATTGTCCGGACTGACGTGCAATGTCACGTATTCGCGCCACGGCTTCGAACGTTTCGCGCTCCTGTCCTGCCTCTCCATGCCGCGCATAAGGACGCGTGGCACTGTAATGTCGTGTGCGCATTCGGTCTTCCTGTACCTCGTCAGGCGAAGTATAGCGGCCTGAAAGAAGACCTTGCATAAGTGAAGAGTAAGTTAGGACAGAAACACCATGGCGATGGCATAGAGGCAGAATCACGTCTTCGATGGCGCGGAAAAGCAGGTTGTAAGCCAGCTGGTTGCTCGCGATCGGGCTGCCAGCCGCCAGGACATCACTCAGATCTTGCTCGCCAAAGTTCGAAACGCCATAGGCGCGCACTTTGCCTTCTGCCTTAAGCTTATCCAGTACATTAAGCGTTTCGCTAATGGGAATGTCATGATTAGGCCAGTGCAATTGATATAGGTCGATTCGATCCGTATTAAGAGCGCGAAGGCTTCGCTCGCATGCAGCACGCAAGTCAGGTTCTCTGAAATGATTAGGTGATACCTTCGTGGCGATTATGATGCTATCGCGTTGGGAACTCAGACCACGGGCCAGCAATTGCTCTGACTGACCGCTGCCATAGCCCTCGGCCGTATCGTAGAAAGTGATGCCCGCGTCGAAAGCTACGTGGAGAGCCTCCAGTGAATCCTTTTCGTCTTGTGGGCCCCAATTGAACCCTCCAATGATTCCCCAACAACCGAAGCACACTGCTGAGACAGTTATATCCGTATTGCCGAGCCGCCGGTACTGCATACATTACCCCTCCAATCCTTCCCTGGTACGGTGCTGTTGAATATAACCACCCACACTTGCCACTGTGTCTACCCAGATGCCCAAGTCAGGGTTGATACAGTATTTGCAAAGCGCATCCAAGGTTACGGCGAGCATTGCCTGATGCGGGTAAACGCCGACATCGTGCGAGGCAAAGATCAACCACCCACCTTCCTGCACAGCACGATCCACCCAGCCTTTCAATATCGTGAAATCTTGATCGTCGCTATCCACGCCCACTGCCTGCGCCAGGTCGCAGAACGATGGATTGTTCACTGTCTCGTCGCGGAAGCCCCGTCCGGCAACAAAGTGACGCGCGATTAAGGGAACATAACTCGAGACGGTTTCGCCCCGTCCGACGTACTTCTGCCCGCATGGATAGGCGAATGAATGTGGTTGCACACCGACTGCATCCAGTATAAAGTCGTTCGCTTTCTGAATTTCAGCCTCCATGTCAGCGAGTGTCATGTGCTCCAGTGAATTACCCAATGACCACGGGAAATTGCCAGTGCATGGGTGAGTCATAGTGTGGTTGCCCATCTCGTGGCCATGCACACCTGCGGCACGCCAGGATTCCTGGCGCTGTCCAATATTAGGCGGTGAAAGATAGAAGGTCGCCTTCACACCGTAGCGATCCAGGATCGGTATGCACACATCTACCTGAGAAGGCCGCGCGTCGTCAAAGCTTAAGCTAATGGCTGCTCGCTTTCCCTGCGGCCAGGTGAAGGGTGGCTGTTGCGCTTCTGTCATAATACTCTCTTTGATATGTAAACCATACTTGGAAAGGGCTGGAACACCCTGAAAGGAACCGGTTACCTAATGTGCACGCACTCGAGGCCCATGAGCCTGGCCAGTTTATCGATGCGTGTGGACTGGTGGCCGATGCCGAGAGCGACATGGTGGGTAGGCCCTTCGGCGCACCAGGTATCCATGAACTCAGCAGGGTTCAGGTTGAATTTCAGGCGTGAATTGGTGTTTCCAATCTTCATTGTTGGCCCTATAAGAGACTCGCCCTCGGCCATCACCAGTTTTATCCGTCCATCTTCTGTTTGCGTAGTGCCCAGTATAGTGATCGGCCCTGTTTTTACCTGGAATTCAACCGAGATGCCATAGCCTCGCTTGCCATGGTACAACCCCAGGCCACGCAGCACAGGGCGGTGGTCACTGATTGCCAAGTGCCCCGGACCGTCGTGGCCCATGAGGATGAAGTTCTCTACGAAGTCCATGGCATAAAACTCTGTGTAGGATCCACCGGCCCCCAGGCGGTCCATGATGAACATGGAAATGCACGTTTTTAAGTCACCCTCTCCACTGCACGGGATGCCACGCGCGGTGAGCAGTGAGTTGCCCACAATCACGGCTGCTCCCAGCTGCTCATTGGCATTTCCGTTCAGACCGCGATAGTAGTAAGTCAAACCCTGCAAGTCGAGTTCACTTACCAAGCGGTCCAGGCCGCACGACACGCGTGCCGTCCATTCCATTGCCTCAGGTGTAACAGGCATTGATATTCTGTCACGGCCGGACTCTGCAATATCGAACACACTGGATATTTCGGCTTTCTTTGCCTTGATCTCATCCGCGCTCGCCGCATTCACCCGAACATCCAGATCATCCATTTCCAGTATCTCGACATGTGCACCAAGTTGGGCAGAGATCATGGTCGGATCGGTATTCATGTCCAACATGCCGGGATAGGTGTGCCCGAGGAAGCCGATACGAGCGTGATTGAGAGCGCGCATGACCGAGGCTGCCTGTACCCATTGAGCGATTGTGCCCCACGCATGCGAGTCGTTATACAGCATACCCGATACGACATTAAACTGGATACGGCTGCGAGCGAAGGCACAGGCGATTTCCGGGACACAGCAGGCAGAGCAGTTGGCCAGCCACTCGCCGGTGGTGACGGTCTCATAGTCAAGTTGCGGTGTTGGCTGCAAGTTCAGTACCAGCACAGGGCGCTTAACCAGCTGGACTGCTGGCAGAACCTGAGAGGACGCTGCGTAAGTTGCCACATAGCAAACTATCAGGTCTATGTTCGAGCGAATAAACAGATCGCCGGCTGCCTCTGCGGCGGGAGCGGAGTCCACCAGTCCGGCCGAGACCACCTCACCACCGAGCTTAAGCAGCTCCTGTTCCACGTCACGCTGATAGCGTTCCAGCCGCTCCTTCAATCCTTCGAACTGAGTCCAGTATGCAGCCAGGCCAATTCCAAAGACACCAATCCTGGCATGTGGAGCTGCGATGTGAGGCAAAACGCCATTTGGCGTAGACACCAGGTTTAGTTCGCCGGTCACATTTCCTCCCATGCGTTATAGGGCCCGCTTTATAACCCAGCCATCTTTTCACGCAAGAATGTCACAGCCGTACGGATGTCTTGTTCGGGGTTGTCGCCCACTTCGCGTTCTATGGTCAGGTAGCCTTTATAGCCGATATCGCTCAATGCTTTGAGATACCTGTCCCAGTTCACACTACCCTGACCCAGCGGTACCTCCTGAAACAGTTTGCCAAAGTCGAGGGCGCCTATACCTCCCTGTGCAAATGCACCGTACACCTGCACGGGGTCACAGGCTTGGAGTTTGACGCCGTCTTTGGCGTGCGTGTGCACAATATAGCGACGTAAGGTGTGTACGGCCTGTACCGGGTCATCGCCCGTTACCATTACGAGGTTCGCAGGATCCAGGTTCACCCCTATACCGAGACTACCCACATCGTCCAGAAATGTACGCAGTGTGGTGGCTTTTTCCGGACCAGTCTCAATGGCAAAGACGACACCCAGGCGAGCCGCATAGTGTGCCAGTTCGCGGCAGGCTGCCAGTAAGATCTGGTAGTTAGGCGATTGGCTATCTTCCGGCACCACACCGATGTGGGTAGTAACCACATGCGTGCCCAGGTCCGCGGCCAGGTCCACGATACGTTTCGAGTCCTCAATCTTTGCCGGGTTGTCACCTACACGTTGAAAACCATGCCCACCCATATCACCATTGAGTGCAGAGAGCTCCAGACCCAGCTCATCACAGAAGTGACGGAAATTGCTGCGGGTGGGTTTATCCATCAGATCAGGACTTACCTCACCATGGACAGCATAGACCTGGACACCATCCGCCCCAACCTCTTTTGCCTTGCGGATTCCATCGCGAGGAGCGAGACGAAACGAATCACTCATCACACCAACCTTAAACTGAATCATTTCCTCACCTCATATATACATACCGCATCTGTTCGTGATGAACCAACGCGATACCATCCACCCCTTGAGCGAGTCCTCTTCCATGTATGATAACGGATGGTGCCAACGTAGGTGTTTTGATACTACTGTAAATCAGTTTACAATGGACCGGTTCCGGCAGTAATCGTTATATCCGGTGCGTCCCGCTCTTTTTGTGAGGTTAACAATTAGCACACAGATTGCTGTATCACAACTTACAGCACAACTAAATGACTTTCACCCTCAAGTGCGTCGTACTGCGCTGATGCAATTGCTGGAGTATCCTAATCCAGACCGTAGCAGCCCTCAAGCAGTCACCCCTGCTGTCAATATGCATGCGCATACTTTCTTTTCGTTTAGTGCCTACGGGCACTCACCCACCTCACTGGTGTGGTTGGCCAGGCAACAGGGGTTCGAGGCCATCGGCAGCGTTGACTTCGACGTATTGGATGCCGTGGATGAATTTCTGGACGCCAGCGAGATGGCAGCCGTACGGGGCAGTTGCGCTATTGAAACACGTGTTTTTATACCGGAGTTCGCTACGCGAGAGATTAATTCACCCGGCGAACCGGGCGTCGCTTACCACATGGGGATTGGCTTCACCTCGAGTATTGCAACGGGCAAGGCAGCCATCATCCTCGCCGAGATGCGCCAGCGTGCCTCGCAGCGAAACCGTGACCTGATCGAGCGTGTGAACAGACACCTGCAACCTGTGTCAATCGATTATGAACGTGATGTGCTGCCGTTGACACCTTCGGGTAATGCCACCGAGCGGCACATCCTGGTAGCCTATACGCGCGCAGCGCAGGAGTATTGCGTTCACCATGATCAGGACCTGACCGCATTCTGGGCAGCGAAGCTGGATACCAGACCCGAGCAAATCGTGGCACTCCTAAACGATGCACCTAAACTGCACAACCTCATCCGCGCCAAGCTTATGAAACGCGGCGGGGTCGGCTATGTACAACCAGGACCCAGCAGCTTTCCCTTAGTGGACGAGTTCCATGAGTTCATCCTCGCCTGCCAGGCCTTACCGTGCGCCACATGGCTGGATGGCACTTCCAGCGGCGAACAGGTAGAGGAGGAATTACTGAGCCTGTTGATCAACAAGGGAGTGGTTGCGCTCAACATAATTCCCGACCGCAACTGGAACATCGACAACCCCGAGCAAAAACGCATCAAGGTGAATCATTTATATGATGTGGTAAAACTCGCCCAAGCTCTCGACCTGCCGCTAAACATTGGCACTGAAATGAATGCCTATGGTCAGAAGTTGGTTGACGATTTCGATGCGCCTGAACTGGCACCCGTACGACAGGCATTTTTAGATGGTGGTTTTTTCATCTACGGGCACACCGTTTTACAGCGTATACTAGGTCTGGGTTACCAGAGTGAGTGGAGCAAGGCGCATCTGCCCACGCGAGCCGCCAAAAATGCCTTCTATACTCAAGCTGGCCGGCGTATCATACCTGGTGAGCGGGGGATTGCTATGTTGCGGGCGCTCTCTGCCGATCTGGTACCGGCTGAACTGCTGGATAAGATAGGCTGATAATGGTTATCTTCAGGGAGAGGTGTTAAAAAATGGGCGATAAATATAACGAATACCGGCTTGCAGAGGAACCTGCACCAGATAAAGTGCGTCTCTGGCCACTTTATGGTGCCGGTTTCGAAAACCTGGGCGTGAACGAGAAGCTAATCGAGGTATCTCTGCCGAAATATGGTCCTGATGAGTTACTGGTCCGACATGACGCGTGTGGATTGTGTTTTTCGGATATCAAGATCATAACCCTCGGTGAGAAACATCCCCGTATCTCCAAAGATATGAAGCGGGATCCAGTCATCATGGGTCACGAGGTGGTGTTGACGATTGTCGGTGTTGGCGAGAACCTGAAGAACCAGTATAAGGTGGGGCAGCGTTTCATCGTGCAGGCCGATATCTACGATGATGGAGTAAATTACGCTTACGGATACATGATCCAGGGCGGCCTTTCAAACTATGCGGTAATTGGATCGCGTGTGCTAAATGGCGATGCCGGCAGTTATCTGATCCCAATACAAGAGGATACGGGTTACGTAGAAAGTGCATTGATCGAACCCTGGGCATGTGTCATCGCTGCTTATGAGCTTAAATATCGCACTGCGCTGAAAGCAGGCGGGACCACCTGGATAATCGGTGTACCCAACACAGACGTCAATGCCTCGTATACCATCACCGAAGGATTTGACGAGCAGTCACACCCAGCGAAGCTGGCGCTCACCAACGTGCCGAACCGCTTCGCATCGTGGCTTAAAGAACGGGCGCAGCAACTTGGCGTCGAGATAACCGAAGTCGCTGATCCGGCCGCGACTCCATTCACCTTGGCTGACGATATCGTCATGCTTGGTTCTGATGCGGACCTGGTTGAGAAAATCAGTCCAAAGCTGGCGATGCATGGGGTGTTTGCCATTGTGTCTGATAAGCCGTTTAGTCGTAAGGTGAGCATTGACATCGGTCGGGTTCACTACAACGGTTGGGTGTATGTGGGCACTCGGTCAACCAATGTAGCGCGAGCGTATAGCGATACGCCCGTTCGTGCGACACTCAAACCAGGCGGAACGCTATGGCTTGTTGGCGCAGGAGGACCGATCGGCCGCATGCATCTGCAGCGCGCCATTACGTTACCGGGCGCCCCCGCCATCATCGTAGCCACGGATGTTAGCGACGTGCGCCTGGAGGATGTCCGATCCAGCTTCGAGCAGGACGCCAAGGATCACTTGATTAGCCTGGTGTGTCTGAACCCGACGAAGAAGGAGGAGTACGAGCAGTACATGGCCGGTGTCAAATCGTGCGGAGGGTTCGACGACATCATCGTTCTGGCTCCCATTCCGGCTGTCATCACCGACTCTTCTACATACCTGGCGGCCGATGGTGTAATGAATGTGTTCGCTGGCGTCAACCGCGGCACCATGGCGTTCCTGGACCTGAACGATATCTTTACCAAGCGCACACGCGTCATCGGACACTCCGCATCCACAGTGGACGACATGAAGATGATGCTCGACGATACCGAATCCGGCCGGCTATCACCAAACCGCTCCGTGGCTGCCATTGGCTCGCTGGAAGCTGCCAAGGAAGGGTTGAAGTCGTTGCGAGATGCCACGTATCCAGGAAAGGTTGTAATTTTCCCGAATATCAAATACATGCCGATCACAGCCCTTCCTGACCTGAAGGACAAGCTGCCCACCGTGTATGCCAAGCTAAAGGACGGACGTGAGTGGACAGTGGAGGCCGAAGAGGAATTCCTTCGCCTGATGCTACCTTAACAACAAGATAAGAGAATCGAGATTGGTGGGTGAGCCATAACCAGACAGCGGTTTGGCATGGCTCACTATTTTCAATATCGATTCCCCGGCCTCAAATCCGACTTTGAATCATGGATAAACTATTGCAGGATCGTATAGCAGTCGTCACGGGTGGTGGGCAAGGTCTGGGACAGGCTATTTGTTTACGCCTGGCGCGAGAAGGTGCTCATGTCATCGTCGCAGATCTGAATGAGCAGACAGCCACCGACACGGCAGCCAGGGTTCGCTCTGAAACCGGACAGCAGGCCATCGCCGTTAAAGTGGACGTTACGGATGAGCTTCAGGTGGAAGCACTCATGAAGCGTGCCGTAGACACTTTCGGTCGGTTGGATATCCTGGTGGCCAACGCGGGGATCCTCATCTCGGAGGCGATCACCGAATTTGCGGCCGAAAAGTGGCGTGCGGTGATGAACGTGAACTTATTTGGCTACTTTCTCACTGCCAAACATGCTGCGCGCGTGATGAAAGCGCAAAAAAAAGGAGTGATCATCGAGATTAACTCCAAGTCGGGCAAGAAAGGCAGCTACAAGAACTCGGCCTACGCGGCATCCAAGTTTGGTGGTATCGGGCTGACGCAAAGCATCGCACTGGAGCTCGCTGATCTGGGTGTGCGAGTGAATGCCGTCTGTCCAGGCAACTTGCTGGATTCACCGTTATGGACACAGGGGCCCAACTCGCTGTTCAAGCAATATGCCCGAAATCGGGGCATTACCGAAGAGCAGGTTCGACAGCTATACATTGATCAGGTGCCCATGAAGCGAGGTTGCACCTTCGATGATGTGTGCAACGTCGTGGTGTTCCTGGCGTCAGATCAATCCAGCTACATGACGGGTCAGGCTATAAATGTTACGGGTGGGCAAGAGATGAGGTAACGCGAATCACGACAACGGAGGCGCCATGGTGCACATCATTACCGATACAACGGCTGGGCTTCCTGCCGCTGTGGCGCGGACGTATGACATCCCAGTGATACCTCAGGTGATTCACTTCGGCAGTGAATCGTTTCTAGAAGGAGTCGACCTTGACAACGTGCACTTCATGCAACGATTAAGACAGGCACGTGAGTTACCCAAGACCGCAGCGCCTCCTCCCGAGCTCTTCATTGAAGCATTTCAGAGACTGACTCCGTTGGGTGAACCCATCTTGTGCATGCACCCCAGCGCCGAACTGAGCGGCACGGTGCGTTCCGCCCTAACCGCCAAAGTGGAATTCCCCGCTGCAGACATTCGCGTTATCGACACCCGGCTCATTGGCAGCCCACTGGCTACGCTCGTCACGCTGGCCGCTGAGTGGGCAAAAGCCGGCATGGACGCGAGCAGCATCGTAGAGCGCATCCATATCATGATCCCGCACTGCCACATCTACTTTGTAGTGGCTACGCTCGAATATCTGGCCAGGGGTGGCCGTATTGGCGGTGCCACGGCGTTACTAGGCAGCGTGATGCAAATCAAGCCCATCCTGGCGCTCAAGGACGGGAAAATCGACGTCCTCGAGCGCGAGCGGACGCAGAAGCGTGCGATGACACGCGTCACGGAACTGGTGTACGAGCGAATTGCCCGGGATGGCAGCGGATATCCCTCTGTAATGCACGCAGCAGAACCAGAACGCGCCCACCTTTTGGCCGACGAGTTGCGTGCGCATCTAGGCGTGCCGGACGTGCCCATTTTGGATGTCCCGCCGGCCATCGTCGTGCATGGTGGCCCCGGTATTTTGGGGGTGGCTTTTTTCAGCCAGACCGGGCAGCCCAATGGCTGAGGCCACTAGCGGTGACGCTCTTGACCATGACGTGAAAACGTACACCTGATATCGCATCGCAGTTGACTTTGTTTTCAGGCAGTAGTACCATCAGCCCCAAAGAAGAACCCTCGTTAGGCGAGGCGTCTGCGCCAGATACAGGCCATTGTCCCGAAACGTCGAGAGACGCCAAGGGATAGACCAGGCAGGGCCGAATTAAGGCTCCGTTCAAGGTGGCTGGAGTGCAAAGATCCTACGCTGCGCAGTGCCAAAGCTCGACCAGTGGGGGCAGCCTCAGAAATGGGGCGGTACGATACTTCAGCCTCCCTGGATAAGCGGGGAGGCTTTCTTTTTGCCGTGGCAACGCGGAGGCGCATGCGCAGCGTACCACCGCCTGAGGAGGTGATCGCACATAGATACGGGCACAAGTTCACAAACCGATGGTAGTTGGCAAGGAAGGTCCAGAGGCCAGAGCTGCGGTTCACTGGGTGTCTGCTCGGTGTGGTGCGTTCACTCCATGATGATGATACGGCAACCACACTAGCCTCAGCACGAATCTGCCCCAGCCACCTCTCCAGCTACCTGCAGGGTCTCAAGTTGCGAGACCGACCAGGCGATTTCATGTTTACACGTCGCGTTGACAGCGCGAAAGGGGATGTGCGTCATAAGAGGAATAGGCGGAGAGGTGATTCATGGCCTACATGAGTGAGCTGACTGACAAAGTGGTTGCCGATGTAGAAGGAGAGCGTGTTGGTCGATTAGTCGATCTGGTTGCAGCGCAGCGCGGTGATGTCCCACATCCGCAGATTGTGGCGCTGCAAGTCAAACGTTCCCGCGGCGATATACTCATTCCATATGATGACGTCGCTGTGCTTCTGGCGCCTGCGATCCCGCTCCGAAAGCGATTGCAAGATATTTCGCCATACCCACCGGCCGAAGGCGATCTATTCCTTGCCCGCGATGTACTCGATAAGCAGATCATCGATACCAACGGCATGCGTGTCGTTCGAGTGAACGACCTGGAGCTGGCGCGCGTGAACGGTCACTTCTATGTAGCCAACCTGGACATTGGCAGCCTGGGGCTGCTCCGCCGTTTAGGTATGGCCAAAGCGGTCCAGCACATTGCGGCACGATTCGGCCGGCAACTCCGCTCAGGCAGCATCGCCTGGCACGACACCGAGATGCTGCCCGGAGATCAGCCCATGCGCCTGAAGGTGTCCAGCGACAAGATCGCGGATCTACACCCAGCCGATCTGGCTGAAATTATCAGTGACCTAAGCCCGAACGATTCGAGCAAACTCCTTGAGACACTCGACGTCAAGACTGTAGCCGATACATTAGAGGAAGTGGAACCCGACTTCCAGGCCAGTCTGGTCCAGGACATGGCAGACGAGAAAGTGGCGGATGTATTGGAAGAAATGGCACCTGACGAAGCGGCTGACCTGCTGGCTGAGTTGCCTGAGGAACGCAGTGCAGAGCTGCTCAACCTGATGCAGCGTGAGGAAGCGCAGGACGTACGCGAGCTACTCACATTTCCGGAGGAGAGCGCAGGTGGTCTGATGAATACCGAATTCATCGCCGTGCGCCCGTCAGTCACCGCCGAGCAAGCCATGGCTGTTTTGCGCGAGACAGCGCATGAGGCGGAGACGATTTTCTACGTTTACGTTACGGATGAAGAGGAACACTTGCTGGGTGTATTTTCGCTACAGAACCTGGTACTGGCCAAGCCGCAGACATCGGTCGATCAATTCATGCACCATCGCATCGTCAGTGTCAACCTGAATGACGGCCAGGACAAGATTGCACAAATTGTAGCGAAATACAACCTGCTTGCTGTCCCGGTGGTCGATAACGATAACCACTTGCGAGGCATCGTCACGGCCGACGACGCTCTGGACAAGATACTGCCCACGTCGTGGAAGAAACGCTTACCTCACCTGTACCACTGATGGTTACTGTTGAAGCAGTCTTTCAATAGCGCAACAGGATTTGATTACAAGAGGACTGTGCCCATCATGGAGCAGCAGCTAACACGCCCTACCCCATGAATCGTTTGTCAGGGCCGTGTGGAGCTCTGGCACCCTTAATCCGACGCGTGAGCCAACTCGATCTGGCTGTTTTCCAAACTGGCCGACCGGGCTCCCTCGCGCTCGTTCACGCGCCACAATAAGTAGATGCCGACCAGGAAGAAAACAGTGATCGAAAGGATGCTGGCACGTGGGCTACCAGTCAATTGCCCAACCAACCCATAAAGGAGAGGTCCGAGGATGCCAGCGAACTTCTCACTCAGGCCAAAGAGCCCAAAAAACTCTCCCGATTTGGCGCGTGGTGAAAGGGTGGTGAAAACAGAGCGGCTGAGCGCTTGCGTGCCCCCCTGTACCGTGCCAACCAACCAGCCTATCAGGAAGAACTCTGCCTGTGTATGAAGGAAGAACCCCCAGATCGGCACCACAATATAGATGAATAGGCCCAGGATCACAGCACGCTTACTATCCAATTTGGATGCGAAGCCCACAAACAGGCGCCTTCCCAACGTGGCAGCAAATGCAATGCCGGCTATCTGGTCGCACCCGATCAGCTCAAATGTTGTGGCCACACTGAGGTTGCCCGTCAAGTTCGCATAGAGGCCGATGGCAGGCAATGTGACGGCTGTCCACAGCAGCATGGCAACGAACGCAGAGCGCGCACGGCTCGAGGGATTGGCAATGCGACCGAAGATCAATGCATAGGGGAACGCCACGAATTGCGTCATGAGCAGGGTGCTAATCAATACGGCTGTATCCAATCCCAATGCGGCGCCGTAGGCGGTCGCCAGGAGAATGATCGCCCCAATGCCCTCCATGTAGAACCAAAATGCAATAAGCATTTTGAACAGTTCGCGATATTGCCGCATGGCACGTAACGTGTGCCCAAGTCGTGCCAGGCTATCCAGTACAGGATGTCCCCGCCCACCCTGCGTGAGCGGTGTTGCAGGTGGCTCAGGCACCTGTAACACTAATGGAATCGTGAACACCAGCCACCATATCCCCACAGAGAAAAATGCAATGCGGACAGCCGTCGCACTATCAAGACCCAGTCTGGCGGCAAACAGGTATAGAACCGTATTGAGGGCTAGCAGAACTCCACCGCCGATATAGCCAAAAGCGTAGCCCAGGCTGGACGCACGATCCAAATCGTCCTGTCGAGCCACATGGGGAAGCAAGCTGCTGTTCAGACCCAGCGCAATATTCATGGCGATCTGCGTGACGAAATAGAGTATCAGGCCGATCTGCCACATGCCTGTCGTAAGCGTGAACATCATCGATGAGAGGACACCACCAAAACCGGTCGCGACGAGGAGCAGGCGTTTGCGTCGCCCGGTGATGTCCGCAAATGTACCGATGAGTGGAGCCAGGATGGCAGCCACCAGGAGCGCAGCGGATACCGTCAACGCAAAAACATTCGACGCCGTATCACGCGCCAGCGCCTGTGCCGCTGGGTTACCCGCAGAACTGCCGATCGCGAGAAAAGCCGGCGCTGCGATGGCAACGAAATAGGGTGGGAAAAACGTGGATGAGGTGGTGGTGATGTAGGCATGGTTAGCCCAATCGTAGAACGACCAGGCCACCACACGAGACTGGTAGGAGCGTTCCTGCGCTGGTGTAACGGCGGATGGCGATAAGGTTGTTTCCATCGTTTAATAAACAAATGATTCTTCGGGGCTAACCTGCTTGGGCTAAAGTCTACCATCGGTCCACGATTAAAATGATGGCGCATGACACCATCCCAACAACGGCTGGAACTCAGTCTGACAGTGCTGGCGGTCGCATTCGGCTGGCTGGCTGCATTGAGTCTGTGGCTACAGTCCCACGACCCGGTCATCTTGACGGCAATGTTGCTTCTCACGGTTTGTGGTGTGCTGGCTCATTTCTGGTTGAACAAGTTTGCCCCTGAGCGAGACATCGCACTCCTGCCCATCGCCCTCGCTTTAACAGCATGGGGGTTCGTCGTTACTGCACGAGTGGCCGTAAACTTTCTGCCTCGACAGGAAACCTGGATGGTTATTGGTCTGGTCGCGCTGTGTGCTGTCGTGGCAAGCCGCGACCGGTTACGTTGGTTGCGTCGCTACAAGTACACATGGCTGATCGCTGCCCTGGGTTTACTGGGAGCAACACTCTTATTAGGTGTGAACCCGACAGGCGTCGGAGCCCGGTTGTGGCTAAGTGTGGGCGGTCTGTTTGTGCAGCCTTCGGAGATTCTGCGCCTGCTTATGATTGCGTTTCTGGCGGCTTACTTCAGCGAGCGTGTCGCGGTCGGCCAGTGGAGCGTTGGCTCGTCAGGAGAGCGCTGGCATCTTGGCCTGCGAGGTCACACGCTGCAAGAGATCCGCAAATCCTTTGCACCACTGGCACCCACACTCGCCATGTGGCTGGTAGCTTTGGCACTACTGGCTTCGCAACAGGATTTGGGAGCAGCCACCCTGCTGTTACTGACCTACGCTTTCATGCTCTACCTGGCCACGGGACAGCTTTTGTTGCCGGGTCTCGGCCTCGTAATGCTGGCGTTTATGGGTGTCATAGGATACCAACTGTCATCGCGTGTGGCGCTCCGCATCAACATCTGGCTAAATCCCTTTAGCGATGCGAAAGGGACATCGTTCCAGATTGTCCAATCACTCATCGCAGTGGCCAGTGGAGGGGTATTCGGACAGGGTCCAGGTCAGGGTCGGCCTGACTACGTTCCGGCTGTTCATACCGATTTTCCCTTCGCTGCCATCGGCGAAGAATTCGGCCTGATTGGAGCATTGGCCGTATTAGCCCTGTTTGCCATTCTCATCATGCGCGCATGGCGCATCGCTCGCAGCAGTCCATCAGCTTACGCACTCCTGCTGGCTGGGGGGATTGCCGCACTGTTCGTCATCCAGGTACTGGTAATAATCGGTGGAAACCTGGGTTTACTGCCTCTCACGGGTGTTACGTTACCGTTCATCAGTTATGGAGGCAGCTCACTGCTTGTGAGTTATACAGCCGTCGGTTTACTGATTCGCCTATCGAGCGATCAGCACACGCCGATACCTGTGCCGGTCTTGGGCTCCCCAGGCGCAACTTCGAACGGCGATTCCTTATACCAGCCCATACCTGTGCAGCGCGTTGCAGCGCGTTACAGTATGCTTTTGTGTGCCGGCCTTGTTGTCGTTTTGGGCTTTACCACGGGATATCGAGATACTCTCGAACAAGAAGCGCTGGTCACTCGCAGTGACAACCCGCGGAACGTCGATGCCGAACGTGCGATAGATCGAGGGTCTATTCTGGCTCGTAATGGTTCGATCCTGGCTGTGTCTCGAATACTGAAACCAGCTTCACTGTATACACCTCCCATATACACGCGTATTTATCCACACCCCGATACGGCACCTGTTGTCGGCTACTACAGCATCCAACATGGATTGGGAGGGATAGAAGCTTATGACGATGTGCTATTGAGGGGACAGTTGACGCCGCTGGATCAATTGATGCATGATCGGCAACGAGGTGGAACCATAACCACGACCATCGACCTGACCGAACAATCCCGCCTGGCCAATGTCTTGACAGGTACCATTGGGTCTGGCATCGTGATGGATTGGCGCACTGGGCAGATCCTGGCGATGGTCAGCAACCCAACTTTCGATCCCAACCTGCTGGATGTAAACTGGGACAAGCTGCGGGCGCGCAGCGACGCACCACTGGTCAATCGCGCAACGCAGGGACTGTACCAGCCAGGTGCACTGCTCAGCTGGATTTACTCGGAAGGGAAAGATGCTTCACCCACCGATCCTCTGCCGCATTGGGACCCGCAGGATCGCTTCCACTTGGGTCAGCCCGTACCATTCGAGTTGCCAAATGCTAGCGTGCCCTATCCAGCCACATCCACTTATAGCGAGACAATAGGACAGGGCACTCTACGCCTTTCACCACTGCGTGTTGCCGTGACCGTAGCAGGCTTCGCAGCCAACGAACCAGTAACCCCCACGCTAATTCTCACAAAGACGCAGGTTCAGCTGGTAGAACGCCCGCCTCATATTGCAACTCGCTTCTCCGGGCTGGCACAGACAAGTCAAGCCACGCGCGTAGGCTGGTACGTACGGATTGCCGGCTGGCACGTCACTGTTCTGGCCGTCGAGATTAGCGGTCCCAGTACCGATTCATACGATCGAATTGTCCAGCAGATGGATGAGGGGGCTGTGCAATAAGGTCACTCCTTACCCGCCAGTGCCGCATAGGTGCTGCGTAACGCGGGATACAGACGATAGTAGATAGTGAACATGCGCTCGTAGATCTCCACGCGATCGCTATTGGGCAGATACGTCTCGTCAATATGCAACCAGTCTGCTGATATTGCATCACGATCACACCAGCCCAGGTCCCGAGCAGCACCCAACGCAGCACCACGAGCAACCACATCGCTGGCTGGTTTTAACACGTCTACGTGGCAATTGAAAACATCCGCGAAGATCTGCGCCCAGACAGGGCTGCACGACGATTCACCTAACAGGCGCAATACCATTTCACCATCGTGTTCCGGCTCGGGAATCAGAAGCTGGATCGCTCGTAACGTGTAGGTCACGCCCTCCAGAACAGACCGGTACAGCTCAGAGCGGAACATCCGTTTTGGTACATTGAACCAGCCTCCGCGTGCATCCGGGTCGCGGAAGGGAGCCTGTTCCCCTACCAAATATGGAAGAAAAATGATTCCCCCACTTCCAGGGGGCGCCTCACTCACCAGAGCGGTAAATAACTCGTCCGACGTGAGCTTCGCCTCCTCAAATAACTTTTCTTCGGCGGGACCAAACTTGTCCTTAAGCCACTCAAAACATCCTCCTGCCATGAGTGTTTGGCCAACCACCATCAGGCCAGGTTGATCGGGTCGGCGCAGATTCAATAGACCCGTGACTGGATCAGCTTGTTGTGTCAGGCCGGTTGTCCCTAACCAACCGCTATTTCCCAGGAAGCAAAAATACTCATTGGACTGCGTGACCCCGGCGCCTTGCATCATGGTCGCCAGGTCTGCTGCACCGTGGTATACAGGCAGCCCGGCTGACAGGTGGATGGAATCAGCCATGGCAGGACTCAACACCCCGACCTGTGTACCAGCCGGTACCACCTCCGGGAGCCAGTCAGTCCGTAGATCGAATGTTTCAAGCAAATGGGTAGCCCAGGAGTCTGTCTGCAGACTGTACAGGTCACTCGTCGAAGCGGACGTGGCATCCGTGACTCGCGCTCCGCATAGACGAAATGCCAGATAATCGGGTGTCCCAAAGAGAACAGTCTGAGCACTGCTGTAATTGGTGGGTTGATGTTTTTTCAACCAGAGTAGCTTCGCGATGGAACTGCTATCCTCATGTACGATACTGGATGACTGCAAAAGTTTCTCGATACCAACTTGCTGAACCATGGCACGCCATTCCAGCGTTGCGCGACGGTCTTCTTCCAACAGCGCGGAATCGACGCGGTCATCTGCGCCTAACAGGAGAAGCAGGCGAGCCTGGCCTGTGACAGCAATCGCAACCGGATTGACATCCGGTGCGCTCTCCCGGATGGACCTCAACGCGATATACGAGCACATGAGCCAATCGCGAGGTTCCTGCTCGACCCAGTCGTTGATTGTGATGGTTAGGTAGGCGGACTCGGCACTGGCGATGACCGTCCCGTCTCGTGCAACATAGCTGGTCCGGGAACGGCTCTGCCCAGCTTCAAATACGAGAATTGCATCCATGCGTTGCCTCCAAATCGAAAAAAGTCCGGTCCGTCATAAGGACGCACGCAGATAAGTGACGTGTGGTCAGGTGCAGAACGCTGTGTAGAAAAGCGAACTACGTAAAACTAAATGAACATGTAACCGGCGCCCCGCATATTGAGTATGCGGTTCGATAGGACCGGGTACCGTTCGAGTTTTCTGCGCAGGCGAACTATATGAGGGCGCAACTGCTTCACACCGTCCTCGACATCCACATTTGGATTGGTCAGGACGTGGCGCACCAACTCTTCCATTGGTACGGTGCGGTTGTGGTTGGTTAATAGCAAATCAAAAATGCGGCCTTCGATGGGGCTTAAGCGAACATAGCTGTCACCTAAGTGCAGCACATGACCGATTGGATCCCATTGAAACTGGTTATCAAGGTTGGCTGGCAACCCCGTGCCTGGGCTGACGGTTACCGGCTCCACCTCTTCTATTACATCAGGCTTTTCGGCTGGAACCTGCTGCTCTGCCCCAGCTCGCTCGGCCAATAATCTGGCGCTTAACTCACGGTTCAGATCGGGGTCGGTCAACAAAAGGTATTCGCGTACACCCAGTTGTAATGCTCTGACGACGGCATGGATATCATCACCAGCACGATCAAAAATGAGGGTGGGAGGCAGATTGGGCAGTAAATCATGCAAGATAATCAACAGTGGGATGGCACCCGCTTGAACTTCCGCAACGAGGATAATAAGTGGTGCGGGTTCATGTGTTAATGCAGAGCGTATCTTGTCCAGGGCTTCACTGACGGAATGTGTCTCAATGATGTCGCAGTTGGCTTGTTGCATCCCTCTCATTATGGCTGCATCGGACCCTGAGTCCCCCTCAAGATATATACCTACTCTTGTTCTCATAGTGTCCTCAAAGAGTTTATCCTTATAATAAGACTGAAATGCTGTCATTAGTCATTGCCTTAAAATGCCTGCATAGCTACTGCATTATATCACACATTACTCGATTAACTTGTAATACAGATCTTTGCACTTGACCTACATTACACGTAGTGTAAAAATGGTGATTAAATCAAACACGATAGTGCTAGGGCTATGATGCATATGAACTGGTTATTGTCGTACAATCTTCGCCATTGAGGTCTATGAAGGAAAACAAGAAGATAACATGCTGCCATCAACAGACTCTAGAAAAGACCGTTGTGAGACGCTGCAGGCTGCTGGTGACCACGCTTCATTGTGGTACTATCCACTGGTTACCGGTGGTGTGCCACGGGTGACTCGTAATGCCATTCTTATCTATGCGGCGAGGTTCTCACCATCGTTCAGATTGAAGAACTGGATGTACCACTGGGTGGGTGCAAAAGTTAGCCCTTATGCTGTGATTGGGCTGGGAGTGATACTTGATATATTCTTCCCGCACTTAATAACTATCGAGGAAGATGCCACCATTGGGTACAATACGACCATCCTGGCCCATGAGTTTATGAGGCACACATGGCGCCGGGGTCCGGTACGGATATGCCAAAACGTTACCGTAGGTGCAAATTGCACCATTCTGCCAGGGGTTATCATCGGTGAAAATGCCACGGTTTCAGCAATGAGTCTGGTAAACCGCGATGTCCCACCTGGAGCATTTGTGGGCGGAGTACCGATCAGGCTTTTGAATCATGAGTGAGGCGATGGGCTGTGATGAAGATCGTACGGAGTTTGAGTGATTGGGTAATACGGGAACCGCTCCTGGCCTACGGGCTGGTTTTCGCCAATTTTGTCGGGTTTGTTGTCGGCACGATATGGTGGTATGGTCCGTTTTTCATTGAGGCAAATCCACCTCTGTGGACTTACCCGTTCATCCCCGACTGCCCTTTAGCGGCAGGAGTATTTGGCGTAGCGCTGATCTACCTGCATCGCGGTAAATCAAGTAATTTTCTCAACCAGCTAGCAGCAGTCTTCAATATCAAATACGGCACGTGGACGATGACATTCTGGCTGTTGTATTGGGCACGTACCGGAGACTACAACATCGTATCACTGCTCATGTTTGTCACTCATCTTGGACTCACTGTTCAAGGCCTGTTGATATTGCAGTATCTCCATCGTCCAAGCCTGCGCGACACATTGATCGTTCTGGTATGGTTCGTTGCGAGCGATGTGGTGGATTATGCTCCTATTGCACCAGGACGGGGTGGTTATGGATGGTATCCTCCTCTGCCTCTGGGTTTTGAACTGGTTCCACCTATGATGGTGCAGGCTATCTTTATGACGTGGCTTCTGGACGGCATTTTTTTGGTGCGTGTGCTCCTCAGCAGGCGTAATAAAAATCGTTTACAGCTCGAACCAGAGCAGGGGTAATGTCTGCTTCATAAGTCAGGCATGCAAATCGGGAAATAGCAGACTGGAGCATGCACGGTAACACCGCAGAATGCCCCTACGCAGACTCGAACTGCGACCTTCGGCTCCGGGGGCCGGCACTCTATCCATTGAGCTATAGGGGCAAGCGAAGTTATTTTAGCACGTCAATTTGTCGTCCAGCCTGATAGCTTCAATTCACCACGTAAATCCATATGACGACTGTGTCAGCAGATCGATCAGTGTACGGTTTATGTTGTCCCAGTTATAATCGCGTGCATTATCGAGTGGACTGACATTCTGTCTTTGTTCCATACGTTGATAGGCACATTCCTTAACCATGTCTCTAGTAGTGATCAAATTCGGTGGCACATCGGTTGGCGACGCTCAATCGATCCGACAGGCCGCGCGTATCGTACAAGAAGCCACATCACAATGGAACCACGTTGTTGTGGTTTCGTCGGCCATGGGCAGGTCGCCCAGGTCACACGACAATCTAAAAGTAACCGATGCGCTCCTGACCGCAGCACGAACGGCCGCTGAGGGAGACAGCGACACCTTTCACCGTATCCGGCGCGAACTGACGGATAAGCATCAAGCCGCCATTGACGCGGTCATCTCCAATGTGGATGAGCGACATCGTATTCTGGACGAAGTTGAACAGCTGTTAAGCGGATTCGAGATTCTGTGTGCCAGTGTTCGTGTTCTCGGCGAAGTGACGCCTCGTGCATTGGACGCCATCAGCGGTTTGGGCGAACGCATGGCTGTGCGTATCCTCGCCGGTGCCCTCTGCACACAAGGTGTGCCCGCTGAACCGGTTGATGCAACGGAGTTTATTGTCACCAACGACCATTACCAGTCGGCTATACCGCTAGTGGATGCCACTCGTGACAAGACACGATCCAGATTACTTCCTTTGATGGAAAACGGCATTGTACCGGTCGTAACCGGTTTCATCGCTGCCACAGCGGCCGGCGTACCGACGACTCTGGGTCGTGGAGGCAGCGACTATAGCGCCAGTATCATTGGAGACGTTCTCGAAGCCGACGAGGTGCACAATTACACTGACGTAGACGGAGTCCTTACGGCTGATCCTCGCATCGTCCCGGAAGCTCGTACCATCAGCACGCTCACTGGACAGGAGATGTCGGAGCTAGCTTTTTTTGGCGCGCAGGTGCTTCATCCGATGACCATCGCACCGCTTCTGGAAAAGAGGATCCCCCTGCGGGTGAAGAATACGTTTAACCCCAACCACGCCGGCACATTAATCGTACACGAATCGCCCTATAAAGACGGCGAACGCGGATCCGGCATTATCAAGGCCGTCACCGTCATCGAACACATCAGCATGGTAACGGTCGCAGGTAAGGGGTTGAAGGGCGTGCCAGGCATCGCCGGGCGCACGTTTATGGCTGTTGCCCGAACGAACACCAGTGTCTTGATGATTTCCCAGGCCTCTGCGGAGCAGAGCATCTGTTTCGTCATTCCGCAGTCGTCATCGACCAAAGTGGTATTGGAACTGAAACATGAATTCACGCGGGAGGTAACCACAGGTGAGATCGACCGGATCAATACAGTAGACGACGCTGCTATTGTTACGGCTGTGGGCATGGGCATCGCTGACACACCTGGGGTCAGTGGGAAAGTCTGCAGCGCGATTGGCAAACTGGGTATCAATATTAACGCCATCGCTCAGGGGTCATCAGAATGTGGCATCAGCCTGGTTATAAACGGCTCAGATAGTAAAGAAGCTGTTCGCGCGGTGCACGCCCTGATCATTACCTAGCCAGCCTCTGGCATCCTTCGCGAGCATAGCTATGACACATTCATTTGTAGTTCTGGTAGGCCGGCCTAATGTTGGAAAAAGCACCCTCTTCAACCGTTTGGTTGGTGAGCGTCTGTCGGTGGTACATGACCGTCCTGGCACCACACGCGACCGGTTGCAGGCTACAGCCGAATGGCGTGGAATCGAGTTTACTTTAGTCGATACCGGTGGTCTGGAGCCACTCGAGCCACTTCGCGATCAGGCAAAACAAGCCCTCGCCGAGGCATCCATCAACTTCCTGTATGAGATACGAGAGCAGGTGGAGATCGCCATCGCCGAGGCGGATGTCGTGATCTTCACCGTTGACTCACAGGCAGGCCTAACCAATACTGATGAAGCGGTGGCTGACATCTTGCGAAAGCAGCTCGGCTTGCGTGAGCGCGCTGGCAAACATAGACCATTCATAATCGTGGCAGCCAACAAGTCGGAAACGGCCATCAGCCGCGAACAAAGCATGGAGTTTTATCGCCTCGGGTTGGGCGAAGTGTACCCCGTCAGCGCACTGCTGGGTGATGGTACGGGAGACCTGCTCGACGCTGTCGTAGCCGCCATCTCAGAAGAGCCACCCAATCCGCCGGACGATACACTTCATATCAGTCTGGTAGGACGACCGAACGTGGGCAAGTCCTCACTTTATAACCGACTCATTGGGGAACCACGAGTTATCGTGAGCGAGGTACCTGGTACAACACGCGACGCCATCGATACGCGCATCGACTATCAAGAACCACTCAGCGAAGACGGACAACAATCCGCACCGATCCCACTGACGCTGATCGATACGGCTGGCATTCGAAAACGCGGCGCCATAGACGTGGGCGTCGAGAAGTACAGTGTCCTGCGCGCGTTTAAGGCAATCGATCGCTCCGATGTGTCGCTGTTACTGATCGATGCCGTGGACGGGATTACGGCCCAGGACGAACATGTGGCTGGCTACGTATTGGAGGCAAATAAGAGCGCCATCCTGGTGGTTAACAAGTGGGATACCGTCGAGAGTGCTGAGAAAGTGGACCGTATCGCGAAGCCTGTCGAGGGCCTGGGTTTGCTCACGGAAAAGATGCAAACGTTCATGAAGGATGCCCAGGAACGCTTCAATTTCATGGCTTATGCACCCGTCCTGTTTGTCTCGGCCAAAACTGGATTCCGATGTGATCAGATACTTCCGACGACGATCCGCGTGCATGAAGCGCGTACCATGCGCCTCCCCACGTCTGACGTCAATCGCCTGTTGCGTCAGGCGATGGAACGGCACGCTCCGCCAACAAAAGGCAGCAAGCGTCTGAAAATCTATTACGGCTCACAGGTGGACACTAATCCTCCCACCTTTGTGTTTTATGTAAACGACCCCGAGCTGGTGCACTTTACTTATCGCCGTTATCTTGAGAATGTCATCCGCGATGAGTTCGGGTTCCTGGGGACGCCCATTCGTATGTCCTTCCGTGGTCGGCGCGAGCCGTAACTGGATCCAGCCGTCAATGACTGCCAGCTACGATGCGATCGATACGCCAGTTGCCCTGCTCGGTGATCAACGTGAAGTCTCTGACACTGGCCCCCGATTCGTACGTCATGGTGGCTTGCACCAATGCACTATCAGCACCTTTGCTAATCAGTACAACTTTAAACGAGTTGTAACCAGGCTGGATGCCCAGGCCAGTTGGCAACGCCCAATGGTTGTCAATGTCCGTACGTAAACGCTGGCTCAAATAGACCAGGCTGCTGGCGCCACTGGGGTCACGCAATAATGAGTTCAGGAAATCGATCGAAGTTTTGATGGGTTCCGGTGCCGGGGGCGTCGTGGGATTCGAAGGAGTCAGCGCCACCGCGCTTGAGATCGCCGCTGTGGTCACATGCTGTATGGGTATTGAGGTATCCGGCGAACCGGGAGTCTCGCCTGAGCTACCACTGGAATAGAACGTGGGTGTGTAGATCTTGTCGAGTGGTGCAACAGAAGTCTTCGTGGTGGAGGTAGGTGGGCTCGGCGTGATTGGCTGGGTCGTTGCATCGGCAGCTGTACTGGTGAAGATACTCTGAGCCAGAACCACGTCGTCGAGCGAGACAGCGCTAATGATCAAGGTCGCCTCATTAAGCGCGGAACCATCAGGCCAGATGGAAGGGAGGACATACAACAGGGTGAACTGGCCTTGTGTATCCGAAGTAACTTCTCCAATATATATGGCCATCGATGCATGCTCGGCGCTCATCCGTATGCGGACGGTCATCTGAGCGGGAAAACCGGTTCCAGAAATGGTGATGGGAGTTTCCGGTGCGCCGGATACGGGAGACAAGACCAGATGTTGAGTCACTTCCGTTGCATGCGTATTCGACGAATGTGTGCCCGGTGCCAGCATGCCACACGATACCATGAGTGTACCGGTCAGAATAATACTAGCCCAGCGTGCATAAACACCCCGTCTCGATTGCTTCATATGCGGGGCTCCTTGCATTGCTGTGCCCGGAGTCGGTAGACGGGGTTGGCGAAAGACACCCAACCCAGAGCACTCACCATGGGTCTATTGTATGCTCACTTTATCGTAACCGCAGCCTGAACTCAATCACTGGACCAGGTGATGCGGCTGCTCTGGTCGAACCACAGGTCCATGAAAAGCTGGATAATGAAACTGGTTTTCTGCGCTATGTCTGACTGGTCAAACAGGTGAATAGGAGCAGCGAGGGGGTAACCATGATGATCGTGCTAGTAGTCGACGACGAGGTTAATATTCGTAAGTTTACGGCAGTAAATTTAAGCAGGCGTGGATACAAAGTGGTCGAGGCCGGCGATGCGGAAGATGGACTCGAACGTTTACGAACACACTCGGCCATTTTTGCAAATGCTGGCGTATTGTTACTGGATATTAAGCTCCCCGGCATGAGCGGGTGGAACCTGTTGGATGCCATGTCCAAAGATAACGACGTGCCCAAGAATATTCCGGTTGTCATCATGACTGCGTCTGTCATGGACGCCAACTTCAACACAGCTGATTACCCGATGGTCGTCGATGTACTGGTAAAGCCGGTCAGCACGGACCAACTGATCCGTGCCATACGGAAAGCATCGGGCAGGATGGAGAATAAGGAGACAAACTATGTGGAAAATACTGGTCGTCGATGATGAGGCGCCCATCCGGAAGCTCGTACGGGTCAACTTGGAAGGTCGTGGGTATACCGTAGATGAAGCGGTGGACGGCGAAGATGCCATTGCACGCCTAAAGGCCACCCCCTACGACCTGTTGATCCTGGATCTGATCATGCCTGGATTGAGCGGACTGGACGTCTGCACCTGGGTGCGCGACCATTCCGATCTACCCGTCATAGTCCTCAGTGCTCGCAATGAAGAGGAACAGAAAGTGCAAGCACTCGATGCCGGTGCGGATGACTTCGTGACAAAACCTTTTGGGCAGGAAGAGTTACTTGCACGAATCCGCGCCGTTACGAGGCGAGCTACTGCTGAGACACAGTCGACTCATCCCACCAGTCAGATCAAGGTAGATGGTTTGGTCGTTGGCCTGGATACACGACGCGCCTTCGTGAATGGCCACGAAATGCACCTGACACGCACGGAATTCGCACTGCTTGCGCAATTAGCGCAAAATCTCGATGCCGTCATCACACATGAGGATCTGCTGGCCCGTGTTTGGGGACCCGAATACCGCGAGTCGAGTCATTATCTGCATGTGTACCTCGGTCGCATACGACAGAAATTGGGAACAGAACACAGCGCCCTGCTGGAAACGGTTCCGGGTGTCGGGTATATCCTGCACTCCTCTTTTCACTCTTAAGGAGCCATAGCCGCCCGAGAGCTATGGAAGAACAATACTTATTTTGTTTAGCGAGGAAGAGAGCCGTGTTCACTATTTCCTGGCCATTTTTGGGACTTTTTTAGGATTTTCGGAGTAACATGGCTGCAGTTGAATATGGCATCAGCGAAGTATTTGTTTTGTGATATGGGTTGTGTTAGTAAATAGGTGAAATTCTCTTGAGGGGAGCGCCGTCACTTATCTGAGGCGTTAAGTTTTTGAAGGCCCCTGAAGTGGCGGCGTGTGGGGTGTAACAAGCACCCAGCCACATTGGTTCTACCCCGGCGTTGAGAGTTGTTCTTCGATTGGGTGTATGGCGGACACCCGATCCCCGGCCTGCGGGGACAGGAAGAGCACTCTCAACGCTTTTTTCGTTAAGGCACGAGTTAACGTTGCTGCGCCAGCCCATCCTGTAAAGGGCAAGTAGAATACCCTCACAGTAGAGAAATGCTTGCCCAGATGATTGCACAACGCTCCCAGTTATATCGCACACTGCGCAGGTTAGCTCCAGTAGCTGTTATTGTGCTGGCGTGGCTGGTATTTTTTTGGCGCACCTTAACACCCATCCAGGCGGATCGGCTTACATTCCAGCAAGGCGATTTTACGCTGCAGTTTTTAGCCTATCGCCAGATGGCCTATCGCCAACTTGCTAATGGGCATTTCCCCACCTTTGTCGAGTGTATCTATAGCGGCTATCCGTTTCAGGCCGATCCCCAGTCTCAAGTATTGTATCCGCCGGTAATCGGAACAATGTTACTCGGTCGATTCCTGGGCTGGCCCACCTACCCATTGCGTGCGTTGGAATGGGAAGTGATGGCCCATGTGCTCCTCGCGGCACTCACCATGTATGTATTCTTGCGGCAATTGCGCCTGCGCCGCATGGCATGCCTGCTGGGTTCATTGACGTACGCTTTCAGTGGCTTCATCACCGGATATGCCATGTTGCAAACAGCCATTCTGGAAACAGCCGCCTGGTTTCCGCTGGTAATGCTGTCCGTATTTCGTTTGGCACACCATCCGGCTGACGGCCGTACCGGCTGGGTGAAATATGACGTCATGCTGGCCTTTAGCGTGGCGCTGGCATTCACCGCCGGCCATCCGCAAACATTTCTCTTTATTCTGTACTCCAGTCTGGTCGCCTATATGTTTTGGGCATGGCAAGCACGTATAGGCTTAAGCAACCTGCTGGCTCGCGGTGCGGTGGGGGCTATTCTGGCAATTGGATTATCGGCAGCTCAGCTAATCCCGTCTCTATCGTACATGCTCGCCTCGACCCGTGCCGCTCTTCCCTTCGATCAGGCAGGTACAGGCTTCGCATTGCATGACGTTGCATTACTGGTACTGACAGGGGTGATAAACGTCTGGCAGCCGTTGTA
>JAJYKL010000116.1 GCA_021788625.1 Chloroflexota bacterium | reverse complement strand
CCTGTTTGCTGGCAAGCATGTTCATCATCGCACCCAGGGAGCCGGGGCCGAAGTCATTGCGCCAAAAGGCGATGCGCGCAAAATCGAGCCGGTCGACGCCCATGACGTCGGCTTTAAAGGGCCCCGAACTCAGAGTAGCGGTTCCAGCATAGTTTCCGATCCGGGTGGCATTGAGCACACCAGGCACCTTGAGGTGCTCCGAAACGGGTAGGAACATCCAACGTGGACCCACATTTGCAGTGTCAGTCGATTGACTCGAGTTGCTCGATGTACCACCTGTAGCAGCCGGGCCAAAGACGCCGGCAGCTTGCGTATCTTCGCCTGGTTCCACCAGAGACATATCACCGCCGACCTCGTAACGTACCTGATCGGTCAGGCTGCGATCCAGGGTGGCTGCCAGCGACGAGGTGAATGTGGCCAGCGAGAGGGTGAGAATCAGCAGCAACATGGGTGCGACATAAAAGCCCGGTGAACGTGCCAGTTGGCGCGCTGCCAGCAAAAACGTCGTACCGGGTAGACGGCCAAAAAGCCAGGCGATGAATCGCAGCAGGTAGGGGAACAGCCGAATTAAAAACAACGTCAGCGCGAACATCATGAGCACTGGCACCATGAAGAGCAATGGGTTGCTGAACGGGTCGCCTCCACCCAGGTTTACAACCCCCGCAACGACGATTGATCCTTGTTTCTGTAACAGGTAGGTACCATAGGCTGCCGGGATGAGGATCAGCACGTCCAACCAGGCACGCTGCCACCATGGAGGTCGCAAGTTTCGCGCTCGTTCCTGCTTGTACGTTACGATAGTATGCCGTGCTGCCTCCCACACTGGAACGACCGTCGCCACAATCGCGACGCCTACTCCGATAAGTCCCACTTGCATGCTGGACGGCGTGATCACCACCGAAAGCAACTGACCGCTGACGAAGACCAGGAAGCTGCGGGCATGGCCAACCAGCTGGGCGATACCCTCTGCAACGGGTGTACCAATCGCCAGCGCCAGCGCGGCCAGCACCACGGCCTCAATCAGCGAGATGCTGAACACCTGTACGGCCGATGCGCCACGGCTACGTAGTATGGCAATTTCGTTGCGTTGTCCATTTACTGTCAATCCTGCAACCAGCGTGATAAATGACAACACCAGCAACAGGATGGGAATACTAAATGCGATCAACTGGATCATGAGCAGCCGGCTGGACTGCTGATAAGCCCACAGCGCATCCACGGGCGACTCGTCCAACTTCACATTGGGGAGCAGGGAGGTGGCCCGCGTCATTGTATAGCTGATGCGTCCGAGCAGACCACCGACATCGTCCTGCCGCACGTTATCGCCATTGAACACCATATACCACACGCCCAGGTAGACCTCTTTTTCCAGGCGAGGTGAAAGATTTTGAAGGTATGTGGCTTCCGTGGTAATGGCGGTGTCCTTTAGGTAACTGGGATCATAGAACCAATAGGATTCGTTCGGGTCGATGGCCTCCCAAATACCCGATATGATCATGGGTATCTGCACCTTCACATCATTGCGATCAAAGGCGATGTAGGTCTCGCCCACCTGCAGTCCCAGTTGATCCGCCAGAGACTTGCTGACCAAAATCTGAATGGGCTCGTTCTTCGAGATTACGTCCTGAGGCATCTTCCCTTCGACGAGCCGCACATGGGCCGCAAACCCGGATACGAAACCCAGTGACATCCAGGTGAGCGGGTTTCGCTTACCAACATATTGTGCGGAGGAGGCAGGGAACATCTGGAACGTATCAGTTTTGAAATAGCGAATGTACTGGGTGCGTGGAAGACCGATCAGGCCAGGCGCCTGTTCGGTCATGAACTGATCCTCTTGAGCGACCTGAGACCAGTCCAGGGGACCGTACCAACCGCCGATGTAGCGGAACATGAATGAGTACGGCGGGCGTTTTGCACCCTGGCTGGAACTCCGCATTTGCGTATTGAATATGTGGTTGTATACCGCATCGGCATACAGAGGGATGCTCAAGGTCAGCGCCACCACAACCATCAAACCTACTGCACTGGCCAGTGCAAGCCAGCGCGTCGACCAGAGTCGACGCGCTGCCACGGCAAATGTTGCGAAAAATGTTCGGATTGGCTGCATCACGGTGCGACTGCCACCTGACCAGCTTTCAGGCCATCTTTGATCTCAACGCGATCTGTACTCTGGATTCCTACAGTCACATCCACACGGCGTTGACCATCACCTTCCTGTATGACTACAAAATTGCGGCCCTCGAAGGTGCGCACAGCCTGTGGCGGCAGCCATAGCACGTTATCTTTCGCCTGCAATACAACGGTCACCTTAGCCAGGTCGCCCATGACGAGATTCATGCCAGCGGCCGATTTGGGATCAATCGTAATATGGGTCGAGGTATCTTGTACGGCATTTGCAGAGGTGTCAGTAGTCGTTTTACCTCCCGAACCATAGGGGTATGGCAACTGACGGATGGTGCCAGTCATGGTTTTATCAGGATAGTCGGATAGGGCAATGGTTGTGGTCATACCTTCTTTCAGGTTGGTGAGACCGCTCGAGTCGACATCGGCAATGATTTCAAGCGCCGTCGGGTCGGCGACAACGATCACGCCAGTAAAAGCATCTGCCGGCGATCCGGGACTGATCCTGACCGCTTCGACCTTGCCATTAAATGGGGCAATCACCTCCGCATCAGTGACCTGAGCCTGTAGTGTCTTTAATGCCAGTTCGGCACCCGCGACGTCATTCTGAAGGAGTGGGTTTACGCCCCGCTCGGCGTCGGCCAAGGCCTGCTTAGCCAACTGCACCTGATAACCCGCCTGCGTCACATCATGCTGGTGACCAGTTGTAATCTGTGCCACGACCTGATCGTAGGCTGCCTGGGCGTTCTGAAATGCAAGTGTAGCTCTCTGCAGCGCAGCCGCCTGCCACGACCCACTACGCCCAGCCACAGGCGCTCTGTCATAATCAGCTTGTGCCTGTTGCACGGCAAGCTTGGCTGATTCAAGCGCATTTTGCGCTTGAATGAGCTGTGGGTTCAGGTCCTGGCTGGAAATATTCGCGTAATCGTTCTCGCTCATAGCTAATTGGATCTTCGCTTTGGCAATGGTCGACTCGGAATCCTTTTGTGCTCGTTGCAAGCTTACTTGAGCACGCTGCAGGTCCAGTTTTGCCTGCGCGACCTGGCGTTCCAGAGGGTCAATCTCCATATCAGCCAGGATCTCGCCTGCTGTGATGACATCGCCCTGCTGCACATTGACATTGCGCACACGACCAGCGACCTTAAAAAATAAATCTTCCTCCCTCACGGGTCCTATTCGTCCTGTAAACTGAATCTGGTTAATCACCGTTCCTAACTGCACTTTGTACGTTGGCTTCGTCGGCACGATGGGGGTGGGAACGGGTGTGGGTGTCGGTGGTTCCTGGCCTCCCTGTTGCTGATTACAGGCAGTGGACAACAGAGCAGCAACCAAAACGATTACCACCGGTGCAATGCGACTCTTCATGTACAGCATTCCTCCGCGTATGGTGAGTGAACTGGAGTTCGGGAACATCCGCACGGAACAAACGAGGCGGTGACACTGGCACAAGGCCGAGACTCTTTACGCGTTGCTTCATCCGGGTTTCTGGCCTCGACTCTCCAAAACTCTTACTACCGCGCTATTAAAACACACGTTTTAGTAGATGACAAATCCGCACACTTATCTCATACTGATGCTGGAAATCACTACCTGGATCATACTTCGCACTGACATTCTCCCTGGCACCTGCTCCAGGCAGGTGCCGTACGAACAGGTATCATAGCACGGGAGTGTATGGATATGGCATTAAGTATAAATGCTGCTGATTACCTGGATTTCCTGGATCTCTGGCTGCAGCATCTGCCTGCGGCTAAACTGTCGCAAATGATAGGCGATCCTCTCCAGGCTGTGGTCCTGTGCGTTGATGTTATAAACGGATTCTGCACCACGGGTCCACTTGCCAGCGCACGCGTTGAGGGCATTGTGCCGCCCATCACGCACCTGTTTCGCCTGGCCTATGGGTTGGGAATCCGTTACTATCTGTTGCCTCAGGACACACATGATCCTCAGGCTCTTGAATTCGCGACCTACCCTCCGCACTGCCTACGTGGTGACGTGCAATCTGAAACGGTACCTGAACTACTTCAGTTGCCCTTCGCTGGTAGGTTTGTCATCATCGAGAAGAATTCCATATCCTCATCGGAGAACACGGCGCTGGATGGATGGGTGGTACAGCATCCGAAAGTGAATACCTTCATTGTTACCGGTGACTGCACGGACCTGTGTACATATCAGTTGGCTCTGCACCTGCGTCTGCGCGCTAATGCAAGGCAGCTTGCCGGCGTTCGCGTCATCGTGCCGGCTGATTGCGTTCAGACCTTTGATACACCTATGTATGTGGCTAAGCAACTGGGTATACCACCCCATCCCGCCGACGTGCTTAACGCAGTCTTTCTACACAGTATGGCAAGTAACGGGGTTGAGATTTACAGACATCTCGAATGACGCAGGCACTGCGAGTCAACGCCAAAGGTACAGCACTATCAAGGTCACAGCCGGTCATTACTCATAATTCATATAATGATGGACATAACCGTGAGACATTTTCCCTCTAGTATGAGATGCCTGATGTTAGGCTGGTGTCCTACGGCATGCAGTATCCAATCGGCACCTGATCGTCGAGCGGTCCACCTCTTACACACATTACAATAGCGCACCGAAATGAAAAGGTTGTTACTCGCGGTTGTCGCATTATTATCCTTGCTGGTAGCGTGTTCTCCACTGGCATTTGTGGACCCTCCGACCCCAACACCACTGCTCATTACGCCGGTGTTTTATCCTACGGATACTCCAACGCCAGTACCTGATCCAATTTACCTGAGCATCATTTGGACTTTCCACCAACCACTCTATACGACGGATCCACAAACGGGCTTGATAACCAAACCCTGGGTGCGCGTGTATGGCACACGCCAGTATTACACTGCAGCAGAGCTGCTACAAAAATACCCCAAAGTCCACGCAACATACAACTTCAGTCCAGTGCTGATCAAGCAAATCAATGATTTGTTGGCTGGAGCTCGCGACCAATACTGGGAGTTATCCACTATACCGGCCAGCAGTCTATCTGATGACGACAAGCGTTTCATGCTGGCACACTTTTTCGATGCGCCACAAGGGTTCATAGCAAGTAACGTTCGTTATAAAGAGCTACTCGACCTGCGCGGAGGGGCAGGAGATGCCGACCTCTCGATGGCCATTCACTCATTTAGCGAGCAGGACCTGCGTGATCTACAGGTGTGGTATCTACTAGCCTGTTTCGGGACTCCTCAATTGAGCGAGCCGCCACTTAGTAACTTCGTGGCGCAGGGTCGTAACTTTAGCGAGGACGATAAGCATGCCGTGATGAGTGTGGCACTGGACGAATTATCCAGTCTGTTCAAAACCTACTCGCGTATGCAAACCAATGGGCAGATTGAGTTGAGTGTGTCACCTTATGCTCAGCCCATTTTGCCGCTCATACTTGACTCAAACCAGGCCAAGGTTGACCAGCCGAAGGCGAACTTGCCTGAGCCTGCTTTCAGTTCCGCAAAAGATGTCAGCGAACAGCTCCAACGAGCGTGGACGTCATACCAGCGTAGCTTTGGCACCAAACCACGCGGTCTCATACCTACAGGCGGGGCGGTCAGTCCATCCCTCGTGCAGCCGATCATCTCTGATGGTTACCAGTGGACAGTAAGTGGGGAGGATGTTCTGGCTAAGGCGCTCGGTCAAGCTTCGTTCAAACGTGATGCACAAGGTCGGATACAGGATGCTGATGCACTCTATCGCCCCTATGCCGTTCACACCAACGATGGAAGCAGTCTCGTCGTGTTTTTCCGTGACGACACTTTATCCTCCCTGTTTACAACCCAATACAGCAAGCTGGCTCCCGACGCTGCGGCGGGTGACCTGGTTAACAGGCTACTCGCAATCCAGGCTGGGTTGCGCAAAGCTCGAGCGAGTGGGCCTCATCTGGTCACTATCGTACTGGATGGCGAGAGCACCTGGGCTGGTTATCCCGACGGGGGCAGCGCCTTCATACAGGCACTCTATCAGCGATTGACACAGGCTGCTGAACTGAACCAGATACAGACTGTGACACCATCTGAATACGACGCCCTGTTTACCAGTCAACGCAGTTTAAAAAGTTTACCGGCGGGTAGCTGGGGCGAACCTGGCGATTTCAGCCAGTGGATTGGCTCTTCAGAAGAGAATGCCTCCTGGAGTAATCTGGCGCGTACACGCAGCTTTTTGGAGGATTATCTGACTGGTGCAAAACTGGCAGACCCTATCGCATTACAGAAAGCCTATGACGCCATGCTGCTAGCCGAGAGTGCAGACTGGATGCAATGGCGGAGTAACAACCAACCTGATATTAGTAGGAGCTATTATGACAGCGCGTTTCGTGCACTGCTATCCCAGGTCTATATGTTGGTGGGTGTACCAAAACCTGATTACCTGCAAATACCGATACTGCCGACGAGCATTATCAGTGGCAGTCGGATGGTAAGTGCTGTAATGACTCCCACCATTGACGGTATTGCCACCAATGGCGAATGGAATGCCGCAGGCGTTGTGAGATTCGATGGTACGCCTGCTCTAGGCAGCGCTGTGGATGCCTTCTATTATGGCGCCAATGATGATTCGCTATTCTTTCGCGTGGACGCACAATCGGACTGGTCCGTTTTAGGAAATGGGATGGATACACCGCAGCCCATCCGGGTTGGCATTTATTTTTCGCGTCCCGGTGACCCAAACATGTCTGCCTTCACGCGTGTAGCAGGGGATAGCGAGGTGCGTTATGCATTGGACATGAGTGCCACCCATCTTTTGGAATGGACTTTGGAGACCGATGGAAGTGCTTCGGCATTGCTTTACGCCGCGACAGCGGCAGGGGGATGGTCCGGCACTTCGGTTGTGAGTGCGCGGGGCGCTGCGGTAGGGAAGGTGCTTGAGCTGGCCGCTCCGCTTAAGGCGCTGGGTGCCCTACCCTCTCATGCTGCCCTGACGATGGAAGTAGTGGTGATGCGCGGTGGTCATGTCATCAGTACCTTCCCTGCTGGGAACCTGGTGCAGATGGTACTTCCCACGTCTCCGGCAAAAGTAAGTGCGATGAAGGTTCTGGGTTCCTTCGATGATCCGCCAGGCGATGATCATGGCCCAGGGACCTATACCTACCCCACAGATTCTGTCTTTAAGAAAGGCACCTTCGACCTGAAGCATGTCACCATTGCAGAGGATGCCAAAACTCTCGTTTTTCAGATCGATATGGCAGCGCCTATCGATAATGCCTGGAACTCACCCATTGGCTTGTCGTTGCAGACCTTCGACATTTATATCGACAAAGACCCAGGTAAAGGCAATGGCGAACGCAAACTGCTGGAAGGCCGCAATGCGTCTCTGCCTCGTAACGACGACTGGGAATACGCACTTTCAGTGGAAGGTTGGAGCCAATTGTTATTCACACCAGATGGAAAGGGTGGTGTGACGGCTCATCCGGATGTTCCGGTGAAGGTGGAGGTGGATCCATCTGGGACGGTCATTATTCGGGTACCCCTGGACAGTTTGGGAAATGGCAATCCAATCGATTGGGCCTATGCTATAGCTGTGCTCGGTCAGGATGCCAACCCTTCGCAGGGTGTGCGGCGCGTACGCGATGTGGATACAACGGCATCACAGTGGCACTTCGGAGGCGCACCCAACGATACCAACCACACACGCATCATCGATGCGCTCGTCCCGCCTGGTGCATCTCTGGAGCAGGAAATTGCACTCGGCAAATATCCGGCCTCGCACGATACCAATACATCCAAATTGAGCGTCGACGATTTTGGTATTCTGCCCATGGTTACAATGGGACAATAAACTGCACTGCTTGAGGGCTTTGGAGCAATCGTAAATCCAGAGACCCTCAAATCCAGCGAACTGCAGATCAGGTAGCATGCATGATTAGCGCATTCAAAGTACTCTGGAAAACGATCAAGGATCTGTTCGAGGATATGCTTTTACTCATCCTCATGAACATGCTCACAGTGGTCTGCGGAATTCCGCTTTTTGCTGCATTTGGAGTTCCGATTTACATGGCTCTGGCCAGTAAATCGACTTTAATTCCAGCTCTGATCGTCGCACTTATCCTGGCCATTCCCGCAGCAATACCGTTTGGCGGCGCCTTGTTCGGACTATATAGCGTGTGTGACCGTGTGGCTAATGGATTCGCGATTTCCTGGGATTATTATTTTTCAAACTTCAAACAGTCTTTTTGGAAGGCATGGCGTTATCTGGTTTTGGCCAATACGGTTGAGTTATTGATCATGATCAACTTCCTGTGGTATCCCCAGGCATTCGCAGGGCAACCGTGGGTGCCGTGGGTGATGGGAGCCTGGCTAGCAGCCGGATTTTTCTGGCTGGTAGTGCAGTTCTATGTATTCCCTTTTTATATTGAACAGGAGGTGAAGAGTTTTCGGGTTGCTTTAAAAAACGCGGCTTTGATCGCAGGAGCTCATCCGCTTTTTACGCTATTACTTTTGGTATTTTCAGTCGGTTTGATTGCTCTCAGCACACTGGTTATTGCACCTCTATTTGTTTTAGGCGGTTTACTATTCTGGGTCATGCCTGGTACTGAAGGTGTGATAAACCGTATTGCGGTCTATCGTGTACGTCTGGAAGCAGAGGAAGCGAAAGGGAAAAATAAAACACATAAATGAGCATCCAGGCCATGGAATTTACATTTCTTTGAGAAGATTTGTATGGCAGTGTGATAAAATGAGTTTGTGGGATAGTGTGGGCATACCAAACTTCATTGGAGTAGCTGGAAAGTGATAGGCTTTTAGAAAATAGAGTTCTATGCACTCATTGTGAAGCAGCGCACATGGTTCTTAATTCGACCCTCTTTTTACTAAGGCGTTTCTCAGCTAACTCTAAAATGAAAAGTTTAGGATGGTTGAAAAGTTGAGTTGGGTTCAGCGAGGATACGATGAACAGAGACCAAACACAGGCGAATGAGAGTAATCAGACGGCGACGAATGGGCGGGGGCAGCATACTGGCACTGTAGACATCATCAAGGTGTCAGCAAATTCGCGTTCAACAGCAGTTGCAGGAGCAATAGCCGGCGTAGTACGTGAGCATGGTAGAGCTGATGTGCAAGCCATTGGCGCAGGTGCAGTAAACCAGGCTATCAAAGCCGCCGCGATCGCACGCGGATATCTACTCCTCGATGGAATTAACGTTGTGGTGATTCCCTCTTTCTCCGAAGTAGATATTGAAGGAACTGAGCGCACGGCTGTTCGATTTGGTGTCGAACCTCGATAGTTGAGTAACGGACCTCGTGTTTTATAAACGGACGCTATAGGAACGTCTTATTAACGTGGCTCGCGTAATCGAGTTGCATTGTCACACGCGCGCGTCCGACGGCCTATTAACTCCGTCTGAAGTGGTTGGGTTGGCCAACCAGCGCAATGTCAAAGTGCTGGCGATCACCGACCACGACACCTTAGCGGGTTACGCTGAGGCTAGGATCGCAGGCCAATCCAGTACCATTCGGATTATTCCCGGTATTGAAGTCAGCTCTCTGGCGAGTCAGGGTGAAGTGCACGTATTAGGCTACGGAGTGGTGCCCACTGACAGCCAAACAGCGCAACGTATACTCGACCTGCGTGAAGCTCGTGACGGCCGCGCAAAAGCGATGGTTACCAAGTTGCATGGGCTGGGCATTCCCATCTCCTTTGAGCGCGTAAAGCAGATTGCCGGCGATAGTATGGTGGGGCGTCCCCATGTTGCGCGGGCATTACTGGAAGGCAACTGGGTCAGTACGCGCCAGCAGGCTTTTGATGAGTTCCTGGCAGAAGGCAAACCCGCGTTTGTTCCTCATACCGGCCTCACTCCTTCGCAGGCTATCGAGTTAATTCATAAGGCACATGGTGCAGCCGTCGTGGCGCATCCAGGTCTGTATGCGGGGAATGTGTCTCAACTGCTGACTGATATGTTGGCTCATGGCATGGATGGCGTGGAAGCCTATTACCCGCTGCACAGCAAGGAGCAAATCGAGCAATTTGTGTCGTTCGCCTGCTCGCACAGCCTGCTCGTTACAGGGGGCAGCGACTTTCACGGATTCGTTGGTGATCTGGAGTCTTCATTCGGCTCGATCCACCTCCCAGAAGGTACTATTGAGGCACTCGACGCACGCATCACCAACTACACCTAGATCCGATTCGCTCCTGCACATCACCAACTGAAAACACACCCCGCCACCTGCGTCCCATGGCGCGGGCCAGTTAGCAGTTCCTCCACGGGCACTGGTTCCTTATCCTCTGTGCGAAGCACAGTTGACGGGCAAGCTCATCATCTATAATCACCCGCATTGACAGGATTGAATCATTGTGACGAGGAACTGGAAGTTCTGGTTGGGGCTTGCGGTCAGCGCAGCCGCACTGTATTTCACCCTCCGGGGCATTCATTTTAATGAACTTTCAACGACCCTCATGCATGTACAGGCTGGTTGGTTCGCTCCTGCGCTGGGAGCACTCCTGCTGACGCTCTGTGTGCGCACCTTGCGCTGGTCAAGCCTGATGGGTGGTACGCCCTTTTGGATTACCTTCCACGCCATGAACATTGGGTATATGGTGAACAGCATCCTACCCTTCCGTTTAGGGGAGATTGGGCGCGCCTATGTGATCGGAGAACGTTCCCAGGTGCGCATGGCGTTCGCACTCTCCACTGTTGTGGTGGAACGCATGCTGGACCTGGCGTCAGTTGTTCTGCTTTTTGCCTTGTTTTCGCTATTCCTTCCCATACCACCGCAGTTTACGACGGCTGCCTTAACGGCTGCATTGATTGTGATAGGGCTGGTCATATTGGCCGGGTTGGCCATCTGGCAGTCTGCACGTTTGGAAAGCGTATTGGGTCGTGCGGCTCGGAGGATTCCGCAACTGGATGCGGCTCTACTCGTCCGGCGCTTTCATGATCTGATGAGTGGCTTCCAGATTATACGGTCGCCACGAAAACTGGCCTACGTTGTACTCCTCACGGCCGGGGTGTGGGCTGCCACGCTCCTGGTGGCATGGTTTTCTATGCGGGCCTTCTTGCCTGCCACATTCGGTCCAGTGGGCTTAGTGGTGGTGTTATCAAATCTGGGCGGGGCACTCCCTTCGGCACCAGGTGGCCTGGGTGTGGTGCAATATTTTGCCATGCAATCCCTGGTCCTTCCATTTCATGTCGCCGTGAATGTCGCCGTGGCGTTTGCCTTCGCATGGTCGCTCTTCCAACAGCTCGCATTAATCGTGCTTG